>NZ_CABSJB010000028.1:0-38661 GCF_902477955.1 uncultured Turicimonas sp.
GTGAAACGCCTCCACGCCGATGATAGTGAGTTGTATTTCTTGCGAAAGTAGGTAGCCTCCGGGCTCAATTATTTAAAACAGACCCTCGAAGTCATTACGGCTCCGAGGGTTTTCTGTTTTATAATTTCCGTTTGAAATTTCAAACATAATAATTAGCAAATACCCTAGTATCTGTCTTATTTTTGTTATACCTTAAATAAGTTATTATCTAGTTCATAAGTTTTAGATATTCGAATTTAACTTATTAATTTATTAGATAATTTACTAATCTTCTCTCCTCTTATTTGTGACCTAATCATCCGAAAGTTATACGGGTTTATATTAACTAAAGGTTAAATATTTTACATTTATTCATAAAATCGGTGTATCTTTACGGTCACAGTCAGTCTTTAGAAATTATTTAAGGAGATTTGCATGGCAGAAACCCCTTCCTTCAACTATGCTCCAATGTTCCAAATGGGAGAAGATAAGACGGAATATTATCGGTTAACAGATAAATTTGTCTCCCTTGGAGAGTTTGAAGGCCAACCTATTCTAAAAATCGAAAAAGAAGGTATCACAACTCTTATTCATCAGGCTTTTAAAGATGTGAACTTCCTTTTGAGAAGATCTCACAATGAAGCTGTTGCCAAGATTCTTCATGACCCGGAGGCTTCCGATAACGATAAATACGTAGCAGTCACAATGCTCAGAAATGCTCAGATCTCTGCTAATCGTGTTTTGCCTATCTGCCAGGATACCGGTACAGCAATCATTCATGGTGAAAAAGGCCAGCAGGTTTGGACAGGATTTGATGACGCTGAAGCAATCAGTAAAGGCGTTTATGACACCTACACGACAGAGGCTCTGCGTTATTCTCAGAATGCTCCTCTGACAATGTACAAAGAAGTTAATACCCGCTGCAATCTTCCTGCTCAGATCGATATTGAAGCAGTAGAAGGTATGGAATACAACTTCCTTTGTGTCGTCAAAGGCGGCGGTTCAGCTAACAAGTCTTATCTCTTCCAAAAGACTAAAGCTATTCTTAATCCGGATGCTTTAATTCCGTTCTTGATGCAGCAGATCAAAGATCTCGGTACAGCCGCTTGTCCTCCGTATCACATTGCTATTGTTATCGGCGGTACATCTGCTGAAAAGACGATGCTTACGGTTAAGCTTGCTTCTACTCACTTCTATGATTCTCTTCCGACAACAGGCGACGAAACCGGTAGAGCTTTCAGAGATCTTGAATTAGAAGAAAAGCTTCTCGAGATGACCAACAATATCGGTTTAGGCGCTCAGTTCGGCGGTAAGTATCTGGCTCATGATATTCGTGTAGTTCGCTTGCCTCGCCATGGCGCTAGCTGCCCGATCGGTATCGGTGTTAGCTGCTCTGCAGACCGTAACGTCAAGTGCAAGATCACAGCTGAAGGCTTGTTCATCGAAAAATTAGATGAACATCCTGAAGAATTGATCCCTGAAGAATACAAGAACGAAGGTTCTGACACCGGTGTTCAGATTGACTTGAACAAACCGATGGATGAAATCAGAAAAGAACTCTCTAAGTATCCAGTCTCTACACGTGTTTCTATGACAGGCAAGATCATTGTTGCTCGCGACATTGCTCACGCTAAACTCAAAGAACGTTTAGACAGAGGCGAAGAACTTCCTGACTACATTAAGAACCATCCTGTTCTTTATGCCGGACCGGCTAAGACTCCTGCAGGTTATGCTTGCGGTGCAATGGGCCCGACAACGGCTAACCGTATGGATCCGTATGCTGATCCGTTCATGGCTGCCGGCGGCTCTCACGTTATGATTGCTAAAGGCAACAGAACCCAAGTAGTTACTGATGCTTGCAAGAAACACGGCGGCTTCTATCTCGGAACCATCGGCGGTGTTGCCGCAGCATTGGCTGACTCTTCCATCAAGAGCATCAAGTGCATTGAATACCCCGAACTCGGTATGGAAGCTGTTTATGAAATTGAGGTTGAAAACTTCCCGGCCTTCATCCTTGTTGATGACAAAGGAAACGACTTCTTTACTCAATTAAAACCGCGTAAGTAAAGTTTTGCTTGACCTTTGATTGAATTTCCGCGGGCTTAGTCTCGCGGACTTTTTTTGCCTTGCGAAAACAACCTTGTCTTTAGGTTCATCAATCGCAAGGCTTTTATAATATTGCAACTTAATAAAACAATAATTCCCAAGGTTTTTCAATGGACTCAGTCTTTTATATTGTGATTGCTGCGATGGCTTTGATCGTTATCCTTTTGCGTTTCAAAGTCATGATGGGAATTTCCATCCTTTGCGGCGGCCTTTTTATTTGGTTATTCGAATCAAGATCTTTCCCTGATCTTTGGGAGGCGGCAATTCAAGCAGCCAAAATCCAAAGGAATTGGGACTTAATATTTTGTTTGTATTTTGTAATGTGCCTGGAAGTTGAGCTTAGAACCAGCGGCTCTCTCTCCGGTCTGGTGAAAACTTTCAGAAATATTTTCTCCAGCAATAAAGTTACTTTGGCGGTTATGCCGGCTTTTCTTGGCTTACTGCCTTCTATGGGAGGCGCGAGATTTTCTGCTCCGATTGTTGAAGAAGCCTCTCAAGGAATAGCTGTCAACGCTGAACAAAAAAGCGTGATTAATTTGTGGTTCCGCCACATCTTTGAGTTTTCCAATCCCTTAATGCCCGGCATGATTCTTGCTTGTGGTATTGCCAACGTCACAATCCAAGACTTAATTATTCAAGTAGGTTGGGTGACGATTCTTTGCTTTGTTCTTGGCTGGATACTATTGGTTCAGCCTTTGAAGATTGTTGACAAAGAAAAAGCGACGAATACGACAAATGATCGCGATATTGATTGGAAGAGTCTCTTCTTAGCTTTCGGTCCGATCATTGCATCTTTCTTATTAATCGTGAGCTTCGGCATTTCAGCAGCTATTTCTATGGGACTTGTTGTTGTCGGCTTCATTCCAATTTTTTACGCCTTCGGCAGAAAGATTCCTATTAAGAATGTTTTCTTGGAAAGTCTGGATGTAAAGCTTTTAGTAAACGTGGTTCTGATTCTTTACTTTATTCAGTTGCTGACAATCACAGGCGTCTTGGATGAAATTGTTAATGCCTTTAATTCTTCTTCTTTACCGCAGGAAGTTATAGTCGCTGCTTTGGCTTTTATTTTCGGTTTAATGACCGGCCAATCACAAGGCTATATTGCTGTTGTCATTCCGATTGTCGCTTTAATGTCGCCGGGTAATATTTTGCTTGTCGCAACTGCTATGGTTTTTGGTCTGGCAGGGCAAATGATGACGCCGGTTCATCTGTGTATTCTGGTAACCGTAGAATATTTCAAGGCTAATATGTGGAACGTCATCGGACGATGCGGTTTTATTTCCTTAGTTATGCTGATTTGCTATTCAGCATGGACTTATTTCAGATATTATCTCCTCTAGTCCAATTTTCTTGAGCTTTTACAGGAAGCTCTTAACCACTGATACATGAAATTAGATCCCATTGAACTTTCCAACATTCTGAAGTACTGGATGACGGTCGAGGAGCTCACGCCTTTTGAGCTCCAGCCGGACATGTTGATGGCGGATTTGTCTGACGGAATAAATACGCAAAATGCGAATATTTTTATTTGGGATAAAGTAAAAGAGGAGGGCAAAAGATCTTTCCAAATAGAGTTGGATCGACTCACGGAAAAATTTGAAGTTGCTGAATATATGAAGATCTTTACTGTCTGTGTTGGAGTAGTAGAGATTAATGAATATGTTAAGAAGGTCGTTAATATTCTCAGCGCAGCCAAGTCTAAAAGAGACCTTGAAGTCAGCGATATTGGTTTTTTCGAGTCGGCCGGCAACGGAAAGATGTGCCTTGCAACTTTTAAAATCAACCATTTCGGAAAGGTTCTCCCTCATACATTTAATGCATCTTCAGCTTTGAGTTGGCTGGCTTTACACAATTCTTCTTTAAGCTCGGAACTCTCCGGCGAATCAGAACAATTGGCCGTAGGGGACACTCTGGTTTCTCATTTTTTTTCTTTGTGCCGAGACTATCTTAAGAGCGCTTGGAGTTCTAACGTGCCTGAGAAAGACCTGAAAGAGGTGTACTCGGTTGAGTACACGAAGTCTAAGCATGGTGTAAGAAAGCTGAGAGATCTTCGTCAGCCAGATGAGCTAAAAGTTAACGTTGCTTTTTTGGATGAAGTCAGTCGTTATGTTTGTAAGCTTGCCGGTATTGCTGCCGCTGATTCTGTGTGGGTTGTAGAACAATTCCAAAAAAGACCGCATAAAGTCGTCGATGATTTTATGAACTCTCCTTATCTGGATCCCTTAGGCAATCTTTCTTTGGCGGTAAAAGAAAAGAAACCGGAATTGCTTTTGAGTAAAGTTCTAACGAATTTCTTTAAATATTCTCACGGGAACAGCGTCCGCAACGATGTGTTAAGAGATCCTCGTGCTCTGTACGAAATTGCCGATCCGCGTTTATTTAATCTTGGACGATGGCCTGATTCCTTAAGCAAGAAGTTGTCTGTTTGCCAGCAGATTGCAGTATCTCGGATTTGTCAGGCTAGTGAATACAATCCCATCGTTACCGTTAATGGTCCTCCGGGCACGGGTAAAACAACTCTTCTCCGAGACGTTTTAGCAGACGTGGTCGTCAGAAGAGGATATGAAATTGCCGGGATTTCAGATATCAGAAACGAGGAAATTTTTGAAATCTCCTATTCCGACACAACCCCGGTTCAGGTTTTAAAACCGAATTTCACTAAGGACTTTCCGATTATTGTTGTTTCCAACACAAACAACGCGATTGAGAATATCTCTAAAGAAATTCCTCTTCAATATGGTTTTGAAGAAGAGGAAGGAGATTATTTTTCTGATCTTTCCAACGAAATTTTTGGACAGAATCAATGGGCTTGGGGGCTTCTCTCTCTTCCATTGGGTAAGTCCGCCAACTGGAATAAAGCCTATGATGCGTTGTTCAAGCGGGATAAGAATCGCAAATCCGTTCTGTCAAATGTTTTTGCCGCAGAAGAAGAAAAGCTCGGTGGATTTGCTCAGGTGTGCAAACTCTGGGAGAAGGAAAAAGAAAACTTTTTGAAGCTGCATACACAAGTAAGAGAGAGCCTCTCGGAGCAATACAAAGTTTATTTAAAGGATATTAAAGCCGCATCTCCCTCTTCCTTGCTTGGAAGCAAAGTTACGTCCATTCTGCATAAAGAAGAAAGCTTAAAGAGCAGCGAACTCTATTTCGATTTCAGTAAGAGAGAAAATTTAGACCGACATCTGGAACAAATTTATACCGCACCTGAGCTCGACAGTCTTCGGACTAAATTATTTTTGTCTTCTCTGAGACTTCACAAATATACGATTTTGATTCATCGTCAGCGTTTCGTGAATTCAATAGAAAAGTCATTCTTGACGATGGGAAACAGAGAGTTTATTAACGATCCGCTTCCTTTCTTAGGAACCTTTTGTTTCTTTTGCCCCCTGATTTCATCTACTTTGGCTTCTTCTCCGCTGCGCTTCGGTAAATATTTGAAAGGCTCTTTGCCATGGGTTTTAATCGATGAAGCCTCCCAGGTTACGCCGCAGTCGGCTGTGCTGATGATGCAGAAGGCAAAGAGGCTTATTGTTGTCGGAGACCCGCAGCAGCTTCAGCCGGTAGTTACATTGCCAAAGGTCATTAATGAACTTTTAACGGATGAGAATAAAAAGTTAAGAAACTGGTCTCCTTTTAATTTCAGTCTGCAAAACCTCTGTGATAACACTCAGACCTACGGCACTCGCATTGGAGAGAACATCGAGACCTCTATTTGGACTGGACTTCCGCTTAGAGCCCAAAGAAGAAGTTTTTCTCCGATGTTTGATATTTCAAATGCTATTTCTTACGAAAACCAAATGGTCTTGGGTAAAGAAAGGCGCAATAGAGGCTCAATTGAAGCGTTGATTCCAAGTTTTTGGCTCGATGTTAATCCTGAACAGGAATATTCAACAAATGCTGTAGATGAAGAAATTGACGCGGTTATTGATGTTCTTCGTTATATCTATGGCAGATTGGTCAACGCAAATTTGCGAGGTGAGTTGAGCAAACCCAAGACGTTAATGATCGTCACTCCGTTCCGTGCCGTTGCAGCGGCAGTTCGAGGAAAACTAAAAGGTGCAAGCCGAAGCAATGATTTTTTCCGCATTGTTAGAATCGGCACCACACACGTCATGCAGGGGCAGCAGGCCGATATCGTGATTTTTGTACTAGGTTCGAAGAAAGGTGAGATGGGCTCACGAGCCAGACTTTGGGCAACCGAGCCTCCGAATCTGATTAATGTAGCGGTCAGCCGCGCTATCGAATCTCTCATCATTATCGGCAACGCCAATGAATGGGAAGGTCTCGGTCCGATGAGCGAAATTGTTTATCAGCTGCGTTTCAAAGGGGAGGGAGTTCTTTCTGATCTTCCTCAAGATGAGTAATCAATTTGTTCGCAAACTATGCTTTAGGCAAAGTTCGATACAAAGAAGAATTGATTGTTTTCAAACAATTTAGTATCATCCCCCCAGAATATTCAGGAGGGTGAAAGTATATGATTAAAAACGAAAAAGAACAATCAGAAGCATTGAAAGTTATTGCAATTTCTTCCTTGTTTTCTACTATTGGAAGCGCAGCAATTTTCTTCGCTGCGCAATGGTTCTAACGATTTTAATTAAGGCCTTTCGAGGCCTTAATTAATGTTCGAATAAAGCCAAAAGACCGGAGAGCGGTGCGAAGTCAAAAGCGTATTTTGCATGAGGACGAACTGCCGGTTTGGCATGCCAAGCTATTGATAAACCTGCCGCTTCCAGCATCGGAATATCATTGGAACCGTCGCCCATCGTAATGAGCTCGTTAAGTTCTATACCATGCTGAAGAGCATATGCGGAAACGTATGAGATTTTTCCGCGTCCGTCGATAATCGGTGTACCGAAAGGTCCGGTGACTCTGCCTGTTAATTTACCGTCTTTAATTTCTAACTCATTGCTGATGACGTGGGTAAAACCATATCTTTCTTTAACTACGTTGGTGACGCAGCTAAATCCGCCGGAGACAAGAAGCATCGGAATTCCAGCCTTTTTCAAAGCAGAAACAAGCGCTTCTGCACCGGGATTAGGTTTGATATGGAATTTAATAAGCCGATCGACTACGGAAGCATCTACACCGGCCATTAATTTGACGCGTGCGGTTAAACTTTCTGCGTAGTTGCGGATTTTTCCCTGCATGGTCAGTTCAGTGATGCGTGAGACTTCATCGCCTTTACCGACGAAAGCAGCCATTTCATCCAAAGTTTCTAAATTCAAGAACGTGGAATCCATATCGGTCGCAAAAAGCTTGAAGTCGGTGAGCTTCATATGAGGATCTACCCAACAGACGTCAATCTGTAGAGCTTGCGCTTTTTCTCTCCAGAGCTTTTCAAATTCTTCACGATTCATTCCGGAAAGTCGGACGGAGCAGGGCTCTTTGATTTTTCCCTTTTTTCCAATTGACTTCAGAAACTTCTCGAGTATGTGTTCATGACCGATTTTTGTCTGAAGAACCAAGTCCTGTTTCACTTTAGTTCCTTTAAGATTTTTATGATTTTCTCTGTCTTTTTATCGACAGTATCCATTTTATCCGTTAATTTTAATTTAGTTGGTCCGGCCATTTTTAGGAAACGACTACTTTGCAGGAGCCTGAACAGCTTTGCAGGATCAACCGGTGCATCCGAGTCAAAAGTAATAATGGCTTCGGACTCACCGGCATCGATTTTTCTGATTCCCAGATCTTTGGCTTCTATGCGGATCAAGTGCGTCTTGATGAGCGTGCGGCTTTCCTCAGTCAGCGGACCGAATCTGTCTGCAATCTCTTCCTGAATAGCGATAATTTCCTCGCGCTTCTTGGCAGCAGCTAGTTTCTTGTAGAAATTTAAGCGCTGATGGACGTCATGAACATAGTCAGAGCGCAACAGGGCTGGAGAATGTAGGTTAATTTCAGTGGTGGCCGCTAAGGGTGCTTCCAGGTCCGGTTCTTTTCCGGATTTGAGAGACAGAACCGCTTTTTCCAACATTTGGTTATAGACTTCAAAACCCACGCCGGTGATCAAGCCCGATTGATTATCCCCGAGAATTTCTCCGGCGCCACGGATTTCCAGGTCATGCATAGCCAGAAAGAATCCGCTTCCTAAGCTTTCCATCTCCTGAATGGCTTCGAGGCGTTTTGCCGCATTCTTCGTAATGGCTCCTTCCCCCGGAGTCAGTAAGTAGGCGTAGGCTTGGTGGTGAGATCTGCCGACTCTTCCTCGCAGCTGATGCAGCTGAGCCAAGCCGAATTTATCTGCACGATGCATGATAATGGTGTTGGCGTTGGGGACGTCAATACCGGTCTCAATAATCGTGGTACAGAGCAGAATGTTGGTTCTTTGAGCGTAGAAGTCACGCATCACCTTTTCCAGCTCTCTTTCGTTCATTTGGCCGTGAGCTACACCGATACGAGCTTCCGGAATAAGTTTTTGAAGCTGATCGAGACGGTTTTGGATCGTTTCTACTTCATTGTGGAGGTAGTAGACCTGCCCCCCTCGTTTCAGTTCACGCAGTGAAGCTTCTCTGACAAGCGAATCTGTTTCTCTCTGTACGAAAGTCTTAATAGCTAAACGTTTTTGAGGTGCCGTAGCAATCACTGAGAAATCTCTAATACCTTCAAGCGACATCGACAAGGTTCTCGGAATAGGTGTCGCAGTCAAGGTCAGGATATCTACCTCCGAGCGCATGGCTTTCAAGCGTTCTTTCTGACGTACTCCGAAACGATGTTCCTCATCGATGATGACAAGACCGAGATTTTTGAACTTTACTTGTTCTGAAAGCAGCTTATGGGTTCCGACCACAATATCGATGGTACCGGCTTCAAGGCCTTCAATGACTTTCTTTACTTCCGTAGAGCTTCTGAAGCGGGAGAGTTCGGCGACTTTAACCGGCCAGTTTGAGAAGCGGTCTCGGAAGGTTTCCGCATGCTGCTCGGCAAGAAGCGTTGTCGGACAGAGCACTGCAACTTGTTTATGACCCATTACTGCAATAAATGCAGCTCGCAGGGCCACTTCCGTTTTACCAAAGCCTACGTCGCCGCAGACCAGACGATCCATCGGCTTGTCGGATTCCATGTCTTGTTTGACGGCTCTGATTGCAGAGAGCTGATCCTCGGTTTCTTCAAACGGAAAGTCTTCGCAGAAGGCTTCGTAATCTTGCTGGCTGTATTCAAAAGCGTGCCCTTTACGGCTTTCGCGCAAAGCGTAGATATTTAAAAGTTCGGCGGCAGTATCTCTAACCATCTTCGCCGCTTTCTTTTTCGCCTTTTCCCAATCTCCTTTGCCTAAAGCGTGGAGCGGAGCATTTTCCGGATCAGCTCCGGAATAACGGGAGATAAGATGCAAATGTGTGATAGGAACATAGAGCTTAGCTTCTTTTGCATACTCAATCTGCAAAAATTCTGCCGGACCTTCAGGCGTCTCTATAGTAGTAAGTCCGCGGTAACGACCGATCCCATGTTCAAGGTGCACGATAGGATCTCCGACTTTCAGTTCCGAAAGATCTCGGATCATCATGTCGAGATTGGACTCGGTTTCCGTTTTTCTTCTTGTTCTTCTTATCGGTTTACCGCTGTAGGCGTAAAGTTCCGCCTCAGTCACAATCGCCAGAACCGGATTATCCAGCTTTAAGCCCGAATATAAAGGGCCGAACGCTAGACAGCATTGGTGTTTTGAAGCAATGAAGGTGTTGAAATCTTTGGTGATTTCAACTTTAAATTGATATTCTTTGAAGAGCTGATGGATGGTTTCCAATCTGCCCGGAGAGTTTGCCAAGACGAGAAGTTTGCCGTTTTTCTCTTGGATTGTTTTAGCAAAACCTTTCAGTCCTGATAGAGGATCCTGATTTTTTCTTTGAATGGCAATGCTTGTCTCAAAGATGGGAGCATTGTCATCTGAAGAGAAGAGGGAGAGTCTGGGGAATTTTTTACAGCAATCAAAAAACTCCGGTGAGGTCATATAGAGTTCTTTCAGAGGAAGAATCGGATGAGTATTCTCCGCTTTTAAGAACTTTGCTCTTTCTTCGTTTTCACGGTCGAACTGCACAATCGCTTCTTCTATTCCTCCGATAAGCATGAGCTTTGCCGAATCACCGATAAAATCGAAAAGGGTATCGGTATGATCGAAGAAAAGCGGAAGATAGTTTTCTATTCCCGGAGAAGCAATTCCGTTCTCGATATCTTTATATGTCGTGTATTTGCTGGGATTCCCTTCAAATCTTTCCCGCCAATTGGAAAGGAAAAATTCTCTGGTCTTATCATTCATTGGAAATTCATGCGCAGGCAAGAGCCGGCTTTCCTGGACTTCTTCTAAAGATCTTTGAGAGTCGGGATCAAAATATCGAATTTGTTCGAGTTCATCATCAAAGAAATCTAAACGGAAAGGCAGCTTAGAACCCATCGGATATAAATCCAGGATGCTCCCGCGGCTGGCGAATTCACCTTGGGCGACAACTTGCGTGACGTGTTCGTAGCCGGCCTGAACTAATTCGGATTTAAGTTTTTGCGGATCTAGGTTCTCACCTTTTTTCAGCATCAAAGAGTTGGATCCAATAAACTGCTTCGGTGCCAAACGCTGCGTGGCCGTAGTCGCGGAGACGAGGAGAATATCAAGGTCTCGATTTTTGCTGTTTCTGTTTAACAGCGTATACAGAGTCTCCAGTCTTTCACCGACTAAATCCGCATGAGGACTCAGCACATCATAGGGAAGGGTTTCCCAATCCGGAAAGGACAAGACTTTGAGGGAGTCGTCAAAAAAAGGAATCTCTTCCTGAAGTCTGATGACATCTGCAGGATTCGCACAGATAACCACCAACAGCTCTTTTTTCTCTTTCAGGAGAAGGGCATTTTGCGCGATACACAGAGAAAGTTCAGAACCTTTAGGCCGTTCCTCTTTTTTTCTGGTTTCAGGTTTGATGTCAGCAAGCGAGGTGCCAATCAAAGGAATTTTTTTGATTTCATTTTTACTCATTGCGTGCCTTATTCAGTGTATCGAGAACTAAACACCAATCAACCCATGCTTTTCTCTTATCCGAAGGATTGCGGAGCAAAGCTGCCGGGTGATAAGTAACGATGACCTTTCGGGATTTGCCGGCAATAACCATGTCAAACACTTTCTGCCGCCGTGAGGTGAGGGTTTCATCGGTTCCGAAAATCGATTTCGCAGCGGGCTTGCCCATCGCTACAATAACTTTCGGATCCATTAATTCAAGCTGACGCTCCAAGAAGCACCGGCAGGCAGCCATTTCTTCAGTCGACGGATCGGCATTCATCGGAGGACGGCATTTGATGGTATTGAGAATGCCCAAATCTTTTCCTCTTTCCAACCCGATAGCGTGAAGAATAGTCGTGAGAAGCTTTCCGGAAGGGCCGCAGAACGGTATGCCTTGTCTGTCTTCTTCCGCACCCGGCGCTTCACCGATGAGCACAAGATCCTTCGGAGGAGTTCCTTCACCGGGCACTGCGCAAATTCTGTGCGATGAAATATCACAAATATGACAATTTTTAACTTCCGAGATAATTTCTGTCCAAGAGGAATTCTTAATCTTTTCAGTTCGAGCCGGGGAGAACGCATCAGAGGCGACACCTCTGCCTTCTTTTCTGCGAGTCGGAGCTTTTTTAGGCTGAGCTGGTACGCGAGGTGAAGGCATTGCAGGTGATTGGGGATGGGCAGAAGCTGCAGATGGCTGACGCAAAGCAGCCGGGGCTGTCGGAGCAGGTGCGGACGGCGCAGCTGGTACAGGAGCCGGGACATTGGCCTGAGCTTGTTCATGCTGCAGTTCTTGGAGCTCCTCTCTGAGGACCCACTCCGGACCAAGGCCTAAGGCCTGCCATAAAGCAGATTTTCTTTCATCTAACATGCAGTCTCCTTGACCATGATTAATGCGTCTTCTCTTCCCGTTGGGGTTTTATAGTAATTCTTTCTTGTTCCTACCGTTTTAAATCCGAATTTTTTATAGAGTGCGACGGCAGGGTCATTTGATCGGCGGACTTCCAGAAACCACTTTTTAATTTTATTTGCATCTCCGAATTCATTCATAAAAGAAAGCATTCGTCCGGCAAGACCTTTTTTCTGAAACTCTTTAGAGACGCCGATATGCAGCAATTCTCCCTCGTCAAAGACGGATGAAAAAACGACATACCCGGCAACCGATTCCTTGCTGCCGTTTTTACTGACAATACAGTAAGAGTGATGTTCTTTCATCGAAGAGAGAAAGCTCTTTTCCGTCCAAAAGTCTAGCGGGAACAAAACTTTGTCAATTGCCTCCGTTTCCGGAAGGAGCGCTTCGGTCATGAGAGTTATTCTGTAAGACGTCATGGGTCGCTGCAGAAGGTTAAGAAGATTTAGCTTCTTTTATTTTTTTACGCTCTTCAATGGTTTGAGCTACGTGATTTCTCACGTACAACGGACCTGCTTGTTCAGGGGTAATAAGTTTGTCTTGCCCATATTCAATTAGTGCCGGCACAAGCAGCATTTCTGCATTTGCGTCTTCAGTCGAAAGCAGTTGAAGAGCAGGCGGAATTTCGACCGGATAGGCAGCAAAAGCATTTCCGCAAAGGGCAGAGCAATTCGATTCTTCCGCATGACGAACTAAATCTTCCGGAGCGGAAAGAAAAGCCGGGACACGTTCAACCAGCCTTTCTCCGCGCTTGGTAAAGACCGCGGTGTAGCATTCATGCATTCTGGCATCCGTGGAGACGAGAATAGAATCTTCTTCTTTGAGTGCGTTTATCTGTCTATACGCTAAGGCAAGGAGGTTATTAACCGCAATCAGCTTTTTATTCAGTGCCCAGCCGATGCCTTGAGCCATTCCGCAGGCGACTCTCAAGCCGGTAAAAGCCCCGGGGCCTGCACCGAAAACAATGGCATTCAAACTATCTAAAGAGCCTGAAGCTTCTTGGAGTGCATTTCTTATCATTCCAAGGATGACAGAGGTGTGTTTCTGACCTGGTTCAGAAGAGATGAAAGCATTTTTGCCAAATCCGGCGACCGCAACGGAACAAAGGGTTCCGGCAGATTCGATTGAAAGCAGTTTGATAGCAGTATCCGTCATTTATAACCGTCCAATTTAACGGTCATATTCTACTGTTGAGAGGCCGGAGTTTCTTGATTTGGGCTAGCAGGTTGAGCAGATGACGCGGATAACTCTACAGGGTCTTTCGGAGCAGAAAGCTCTCTGTCGGGGGATTGCTGAACTGCTAAATTGTCCTTCGGTTCCTGAAGAGTCTGTACCGAATTACTGAAGGAGAACATGATGCATTCGGAGTGCATTCTCTCGTTGAGCTCTTGTATCTTGATTTGAAGTTCAAGATCATTTTCAGCTTCAGCCGGGGTCTTGGAGTTTCTCGACTTTGTAGAGGTTAGGTTCTTTTGCGCGTGAACAATTTGCTCGCGCAGAATCATTCTTTCTTCGTTAGTTAAACGTTTGCGCCAACCGGTCGGAACATCGCTCATGCCGTCATAAAAATGCTTAGGCGCATAGCGATGAGTCATGGCTTGCTTAGCGTTGTTAGGGAGATGTTTTTTCAGTTCCTGGCGTTCCTCGGCGCTCATTGCCCTCCAATGAAAATCACGATGGCGAGGGGACATATCAAGCCAAGCTACGGCCTTTTCTTCCATGGGTAAGGTATCAAAAGCGCAAGCCGGCCCCTTATGTACTCTATTATGGGCCGATACATTTTGATACACACGTTCTTGGTTAGGGTGTGCCTGTACTACGGCTTCAATAGGTAGCATAATAATCACTACTGTTACAGATATCCCAATTAACGTTTTCAAAGGAAGCCTCGGTTCTGTTTTCTGTTTATTGTTATATGTAATGCTATAAAACTCTGTGCCCAAAAGGAAGTTCTAATTTACAAAAGGGTTAAAAAATAGCATAAATTCTGTTGCAAGCTGTAAAAGCAGTAATTTTTAGGTGATCGATATGCAAGGTATGGAAAATTCAAGAAAAGATTCGTTATCTATTGCAAAGAGGCCTCCGCGTGTTCTGGTAGTCGATGATGACGCTCGTTTGCGCGATTTGCTTCGTCAATTTTTAGTAAACAATGGGTTGCATGTCACTGTTGCTGAAAATGCTCAACAGATGAACCGCCTGTGGCTTCGTGAACGTTTTGACGCTGTCGTCTTGGACGTCATGATGCCGGGTGAAGACGGCTTCTCCATTCTCAGACGCATCCGCGCCATGAAAGACAATACTCCGATCCTTATGCTGACCGCTAAGGGCGAAGACATTGATCGTATTTTGGGTTTGGAATTGGGTGCTGACGACTACTTGCCGAAACCCTATAACCCGCGTGAATTGCTGGCTCGTCTTCATGCCATTATGCGCAGACGCGAACCTGTTGAAGCTCCGGGATCTCCAAGTAAGGGCGATGAGGTTGTACAGTTCGGTGACTTCACATTAGATTTAGGTACACGTAAACTTAAGAAAGGCGAAGAAGAAATTCCACTGACTACCGGTGAATTTGCCGTGTTGAAGACATTTGCCCGTCATCCGAGAGTTCCGCTTTCCAGAGATAAACTGATGGAAATGGCACGCGGAAGAGAATACGAAGCTTTTGACCGTTCTTTGGACGTTCAGGTTTCTCGCTTGCGCAAGATTATCGAAGAGGATCCTTCTAATCCGCGTTATCTCCAGACTGTCTGGGGTTTGGGCTACGTCTTTATTCCGGATGGAAAGAGCGAAGCTCTGAAGTAATCAACTTAAATTATGGAAGAACAGCAGCATTCAGATTCTCAACAGCGTACTCCGGTTAGGTCTTCGGGCTTATTTTGGAGAACGTTCGGGATGCTGTTGATTCTTGTGGTAACAAGTATCGGGGCGTGGCTCTACGTTTTATCCGTGATGGATGAAGAGCCGCGGGCAAGAGGTATTTCCCAAAGGATTACATCGATCACTACCTTGACCCGCTATGCTCTGATCAGCTCCGATACAAGTTACCGATTCGATCTGATCATGGCTTTAGCCCAACGAGAAGGTCTCGTCATCCTTCCTAAAGAGAGCAGTGATATTGTTCGGCCGTTACCAAGTGATCGGGTAAATACGATGGTCGAAGAATTTGTCACCCAACAGCTTGGAGCTAAAACGAAACTTGCCTCGAGCATCAACGGCATGCCCGGTCTTTGGGTAAGTTTTAATATTGACGGTGACGAATACTGGCTTAGAACTGAAAAAGACATCAATCCCGAACGATTAGGCCAGAACTGGATTTTCTGGTTCATCGGCATGCTCTTTGTCGTGACTTTGTTTACGGTCTTATTGACCAGCAGAATTATCGAGCCGTTAGAGCGTCTAGCCCGATTTGCCCGAGAATTAGGCCGAGGCAGGGCTCCCGCACCTCTGCCGATTGATGGTCCTAAGGAAATTCAGGAAGTCAACGAGAGCTTTAATGTGATGGTGCAGGACCTGAAGCGACTGGCCAATGATCGTGAGGTTTTGCTTGCGGGCGTCAGCCATGACCTCAGAACGCCTATCACTCGCTTAAGACTGGAAGTCGAATTAGCTCCACTATCGGAAGAAACCCGCGACGCGATGTGTTCTGATTTAGACCAAATGGAAAACATCGTTAAGCAGTTCATGGCTTATGTACGGGAAGGTGAACAGCCTCTTGAGGTTGTTAACTTTTCTCAAACGGTTCTCGATGCCATCGCTTCGAGCCGTATGGAAAGCTCGGATGACGTTCAGCTTACTGAAGAGGTTGATCCGAACCTTGAAATTCGAGCTAATCCGACGGATATCTCCCGTGCCGTTCAGAATCTTATCGTTAATGCCGGTAAGTACGGCAGAAGCACGGACGGTATTTTGCGCTTGAACATTTCTCTCAAGCACAACAAGAAGAGGAACTTGGCGGAATTAACGGTTTCCGATGACGGAGCAGGCTTGCCGGAAGAGCAGTTCGAAAGAGTGCTGCGCCCGTTTGAGAGAGGAGACCAAGCCCGCGGCAACACGACCGGTTCAGGGCTCGGTTTGTCAATTGTAGAAAGAGCAGCAAGAGCTGCCGGCGGTTCAGTGCGCTTGTCCCAGAATATTCCTAACGGTTTAAGCATTCATGTCAGTATTCCGCTGGTGGCCACTAGCCTCATTAACCGCGCGCTGAAGCCGGAAAAATAGAAGTCTTAAACTTTTTCAAGCAGTACAACAGCTTGAGCGACGACTCCCAGTTCCTGACCTTCAAAACCTAATTTTTCATTTGTCTTGGCTTTGACGTTGACGCAATCCGCATCGATCTGCAGGATGTTAGCCAGGTTCATGCAAATTTCGTTGATATAAGGAGAGAGTTTAGGTTTTTGTGCAATGACTGTGCTGTCGAGATTGACGAGTTTGTAACCTTTATCGCGAACCTTCTGCATAGCCTCGGCTAAGAGCCATTCACTGTCGGCTCCTTTGTATTTGTCATCCGTATCGGGGAAGTGTCTGCCGATATCTCCCAAGGCGGCTGCACCTAAGACCGCATCCGTGATGGCATGCAAAAGAACGTCAGCGTCTGAATGGCCGAGCAATCCTTTGTCATGAGGAATTTCTACGCCGCCGAGGATGAATTTTCTTCCTTCGACGAGTTTATGGACGTCGTATCCTTGTCCAACTCTTAAACTAACTGTCATTTCAGTCCTTTATTTCTTTTATCGAGAATTGCTTCGGCAAGCCAAAGATCTGTGGGTCTCGTGACTTTGATATTGGTTTCCGTGCCTTCTACCAAGAGAGGAGAGCAGCCGGTTTTTTCCATTGCACTTGCCTCATCGGTTACGCTTTCTCCTGCTTTCTCCAAAGCTTCTATTAGGTCAAATGCTTTGAACATCTGAGGTGTTTGAGCTGCCCATAATCCCTCTCGAGGGACTGTGTGGGAAGCTGTTCCGTGATCGGATTCTTTTTTTAATGTGTCGTTGACACGAACAGCTAGGAGGCCCCCCTTATCATTTTCAATGCACGTGTCGATGAGTTTTGAGACATCAGAAGGGAGAAGGCAAGGGCGTGCGGCATCATGGACGAGGACCCAATCATTCGAGGTGAATGCGGCATAAGATAATCCGTTTTGAACACTGGAAGCTCGTGTTAAACCGCCCACTCGGGCAACCGTCACGGCATCATTGTCAAAGTTCAATGACTGCGCAAGCATATCGGACGGGGATACTACAACGATAACCCGTGTAATTCTCGGTTCAGCCAATAATGCATCGATTGACAGTTCCAGCATCGTCTTGGTGCCGATTTTTTTATATTGTTTAGGAGACTTATCTCCCATGCGGGAGCCGACTCCTGCCGCAACCACAATAGCGGTCAGATTATTGTTGGCTTGATTCTTAATCATTTCAGTAGGAGTAATTATTAGACCTATATATCTTAACAACCAAAGAAAATTTTTGGTACGAATAATTACTTAAAGAAAAAGCTTTATGTACCAAAGGAGGTATTGAGAGGAAAGAGTTCTCTTTAGAATTCGTCTTGTTGATAGAGAGTTCTCTTTAACGACATTTAGTTCTCCTTAGATTTCGACTGGTTAAGAACATGTTGGCAGCTGTTCTTTCCAGTCTTTTTCTTTTTAGCGGAGAGCCATGTTCCTAGAGAAAAAGCAGGTGTCGGATCCTCAGCTCTGAGCGTCGTTCTGTTTAAGAAGACAATTTTGCCGCTTCCTTGCCTGCAATCCTTCCGAATACAACACATTCCACAAGCGAGCAGCCTCCCATTCGATTTTTCCCGTGAATGCCCCCTGACGCTTCTCCGGCTACATAAAGTCCGCCGATTGGCTCTTCATAGATATCCAGTACCCGGGCTTTGACATCGCACTTCAGGCCCCCGCAGCAGTAGTGAACGGCGAGTTTTTCTTTTCCAACAAAATAGGGTGGCAAGTTAATCTGCTGGAGAACAGTGGTTTTATGAAATTGAGAATCCTTTCCGGAGGCGGCATCAAGGTTATAAGCCATGAGAGTATCTCTTAAATTCGATACCGGACAATGCATTACGGCGGCTACTTCTTCCAAAGATGCGCATTTGTTGACAATTCCGTTCTTTACTCGATTTTCGAAATTCGGTCCTTTGTGGGATTTGGAATCCGTGAGGACCCAAATCTCGGGTAACCCTAGAGTTAGAACCGTGTCAGAGATTTCTTTAAGAGTTTCTCCTTCATTCACAAATCTTTTGCCGTTCGGATCCAAGTAGATATCGCCGCCGACGTAGTCGAGTAAACGTCCTCCGAGATAAAACAACGTCTGAATGTGTTCTAAGTCAAAAGTGTCGGCCCCGATTGCCACAGCCATTTTGAGTCCGTCTCCGGTGGCTGTATCAAGGCCTCGCCCGTAGGGATTGGCGGTACTTGTTAAAGAAGGCGACAGACGAGGGTCGTATTTCTGGCGCAGAGCTTTGTCTTCCGTGTAGCCGCCGGTTGCAATGATGACGGACTTTCCCAGAAGATATTTCAGCTGTCCTACTTCACTTCTAATTACCACACCGTTGACCCGACTCGTCTTTGAGTCTGTCAGCAAATCGAGGACTCGATGGCTGAAGAGGAAGGTTACTCCTAATTCTCTGGCGGTACGGTTGACTTTGAGGACGTAATCAAATCCAGGTAAAGGGGCCTGGGCGTGGAAGCCTCGAGGATAAACTGCACCTACCGGGATAAAAGGTCCTGACCATCGAACTCCCATCGATGCCAGCCACTCGTAAGCACTCCGACTTTGTTCCGCTAGGGTTCTGATGAGCTCAATGTTTCCTATTCTTCCGCCTCCTTCAAATATCTCTTCAGCCATTAACTCAGGAGAATCTTTTCTGCCTTGAGCATCAACATTTGTGGGAAGGGCGGCGCAAAAAGAGCCGCTGGAGTACTTAGAGTGTCCTCCCAGTAAAGGAGTCTTCTCAATCACTAAGACTTTTTCTGCTCCGTTTTCTTTTGCGGATACCGCCGCAGAAAGTCCCGCTAAACCGGAGCCGATGATGATCACATCCCAGAGCTTGTCCAGGTGAGAAAGACCTTGTGCAGAGGCTAACTGCAGAGGGGCGGCGGCCAGCGCAAGGGAGCTCAATAGCTGTCTTCGCGAGATCATAAAGCCTCACCTAACGAGACTAATGCTTTAGTCAGTTCTGCTGCAGAGTGGACTTCTAACTTGTCGACGGCGTTGCCGCGGTGCATTTTTACTGTGGTTAAGGCTACATTCAGCGCCTCTGCTATTTCTTTGTTAGAAAGACCTTTGCTTACAAGCTTAATAACTTCGACCTCTCGAGGAGTAAGAGAGTTGAATTTTCTGCGGAGATCTCTTAATTCTTTTTCCGCGCTTCCTTTCTTTATGCCGATGCTGACGGCTTTTTTTACAGCCTCAGCCAGCTTTTCCGGATCAGCGGGTTTTTCTAAGAAAGTAACCGCTCCATGGGACATTGTGTGAACGGCCATTTCGATGTCGCCGTGACCCGAGAGAAAGATGATTGGAAAATGGGCGAACCCTCTGCTTTCTAAGAGCTCCTGTAGTTCTAGACCTGTCATCCGAGGCATACGAACGTCCAAGATTAGGCAGCCGGGCAAATTCAAATTATCGCGGTTTAGAAAGTCAACGGCATTGTTGTATGTCACCACTTTCCATCCGAGAGCCTCTAAGTAAATCTGGGTGGAGAAGAGAAGACTCTCATCATCATCGACAATCCTTATGAGAGCTTGTTTTTGAAGGTCTTCCATTTAGTTCTTCCTTTGTAATTTTTCTATTGAAATGCTGGCAGTTACTCCGCCTCCGGGTCTTCTTTCAAAATTTAATGCGGCGGAGTGATTGTCGGCGATCTCACGGACAATTGCCAATCCAAGTCCCAGGCCCTCAGGCTTGACACTTTCGCTGAGAGATGAGAGACGAGCAAATTGAGAATCCGAGAGACTTTTGCCTTTATTGGATATTTTCAGCAGCCATTTATTTCCTAAATCGTCCAGGTCGATCTTTACACTGACTTTGCCGGTATCGGACAAACTTGCCGAAGCACCGTTTCGAATAATATTCAGAATTAATAGTTCCAGAGACAAAGGATCTGCAAGGATGGGTGCTTCTTGAACTGATGATTTAAGAGGAATCGAAGCTTCCGGATCTTCTTGCTGAGCAAAAGTTCTCAAAGCTTTTTCGGTAATTTTGAGGAGATCGGAAGGGACTTGTGGGGCTTGTTCCTTCTTGGCAAATTTTCTGACGCTGTCGACAATGGAGGCAATTCTCCGGGCTTCGCTGTCAATATTGGAGATAACCTTTGCGGTAATGTCGTCTCCGGAACCCTGTCGTTTTGCTTTGAGCTTCAGTACGGCCGCATAGTTGATGAGCGCTCCTAAAGGCTGCTTTAGCTCATGCGCAATAATATTGGACATTTGGGAGATTACTCCCGATCTTTCAATGTGAGAAAGACGTTTGCGTCCTTCGATGGCCTCTTGTTCTGCGGCTTCTTTGGCCTTTAATGCTGAAGAAAGCTGAGCGGTGCGTTTGTCAACAAGACGATGGATTCGGAGCTCGTTCAAGAAAAGGAACAGAAGGACAAGCAGGACGATAAATATTTCCGTTGAATAAGTTTTGAGAAGGTTCTTTACCGAATAATCCCGAAGGTTCTCGAACATGCCGAACTTAAGGTCTTTCATAAGGGCCAACATCTCGGAAAAGTCATTGCTGACTGCCCATTCGCTTTTATTGGTATCCGGCATTGTGAAGAGGGCAACCGTAATGTCTTTAACGACTTTATCCGGAGCATTCTGCATGGAAGCCATAACGGTTCCGGGGTAAAGGCCTACGGTTGAACGAGCACAATAAAAGGGTTCCTGTTCACGATTATTAGGAACTGCATCTATCACTTTAACGGCGCCCGGAGAAAGGAGGCCTTCGGCCTGGAGCTGCTCCAGGGCACATGTCGGAAGGATGCCTACATCCGATTTACCTGACAAAACTTCAGCGACTACTCCTGCAAAGAAGAATGGAGCTAGACGCACTTCAGAAAAAAAGTTCTCCGGATCAAGCCCTCTTCTCTTAATTTCTCCCAAAGCGGCCCACCAATCTCCGACTGTACCAGTATCGGCTGTTGAAACCGTTTTTCCTTTCAGATCCTCAATTGTCTTGATATCGCCTCGATTTTTTGAGGTGATGAAAGCCGAGCCTATCGATCGGGAGGCATCGGAAGAAAAAATCGTCTTCCTAACCGCAATATCATGCGCTCCTAGGCCTTCCGAAGCGGTAATTTGAATGAAGTATTCGCTGGGAACGATAAGAAATTCCGGTTTAATCGATTTGATTTCGCTAATAAGGTTCGAGGAGGTCAGAGCCACTAACCTAAAAGAATACTTGTTATTGAGTTTTTCCTGAAGATACTCAACCGTAGGACCAATGGCGTCATCGTCCATGTTGGTTGTTGTTTGTCTCACATATCCGATGGTCAAAGAGGGTCTGCTGTCTTTTTCGAGTGCAGAGGTTCCTTGGCAAAATACGCTCAAGCCAAAAACAAAGATTGTGAGAAAAAGCCGACCTCTAAACATGAGGTGATTTTCTCAAATCTTGTATAGAAAAATAATGAGTACTTTCGAGAAGAGTTTTTGAAACCGCTTGGAGGAAGTGGAGGACGATTCGGCTCAAAGTTTTTTGAAAACTGCAAAAAAAATGGGAGGCGAAGCTCCCATGTGTTAACGAAGATAGATTACTTCATTTCCCAAATAATCTTATCTAAGGGAAGTCTGGATTTAGGACGAGTGGCATTGTGGTCATTGGCAGCGTCGTATCCGAGTGTGACAAGCAAAACCGATTTCAAACCGTAATTATCCAAACCAAGAATCTTGTCCATCGTTTTTTCTTCAAAGCCTTCAATAGGAGTGGAGTTAATCCCTAAGCTCGCTGAGCCGTAGAGAAGGGTAGTCATGGCAATGTAAGCCTGCTTAGCTTCCCAAGTCAAAGTTGTGTGAGCTGAGTCGCGAAGACCGACGAAGTATTTTCTGGATTCTCTTTGTTCTTTGACGATCTGATCGCTCAAAAGTCTTCCGTCCTTAATTTCTTGATCAAGGATTTCTTCCAAGTATTTGTCGCTGAGGCCGTCTCTGATGGCGATTACGACAAAGTGCGAGCATGTATCTGTTCTAGGCCAGTTAAAGTCGTTGACGGCCGGACGGATTTTTTTCTTAGCCTCATCGCTGGAACCGAAAATAAATACCCAAGGCTGGCTGTTAACTGAAGAGGGAGATAGTCTGAGAATCTCTTTTAATTTCTTGATGTCGTCCTCCGGAATCTTTTTGGAAGGATCAAATTTTTTAGCTGTGAAGCGCGTCTTGGACAGTTCAAGAAAATCCATCGTTTTTTCTCCTATAGAATACGATTACATGATGATATGGCATAGTATCACCAGCAGTTGCGTTCTCCCGAATGAAAAAATAAACGTTAAATGTACCTAACATTTGGCTAAATACTGAGCACATGAAAACTAAAATCCTCATTACCGGATGCTGCGGATATGTCGGCAACGCCATGGTATTAGATCTATTAAAGCGCAAAAAGGAATTCGACGTGCGCGTGACTTCCCGCATTGAGAAAATGGTGGACCACCCGGAAGTTTCATGTTTTTGCTGTGAACCGTTCGAAGAAAGACCGAATCTTCGTGAAGCACTGGAAGGGGTCGATGTCGTGGTGCATGCCAGTGCCCTAGAGAAAGCCAATCACGGAACGCCGGTTGAAATTTCGACATTGCAAAGAATATTTGTGCTTGGTTCAGTCTATCTTGCGCAAGCCGCTGCTCAGGCGGGCGTAAAAAGATTTGTTTTTCTCAGCACCATAGAGGTTGACGGGGAAGTCACGCCGCCGGGCAAAAAGTTCTATGCCGACTCGGTACCGCGTCCGAAACTTGCTCTTGGTAAGACCATGCTTGCGGCCGAGAGAGAAGTCAGAAAAATAGCGGAAGAAAGCAAAATGGAGCTTGTGATCGTCCGCTGTCCTATGGTTTACGGACCCGAGTGCAGCAATCTTTTCAGAGCCGTTCAACTGATGGTTCAGTTCTGCCTGCCGCTTCCATTGGGCAGTACGGGAGATAACGAGCGCTCATTGGTTAGTATTGATAATCTTGTGGATTTTCTAAGGTGCGTCTCCGTGCATGAGAAAGCCGCCAATGAAGTTTTTCTGGTGAGCGACGGTCAGGATTTGTCAACACTGCAGATTTTTAAGCTGCTTGCTAGAACCGGACATCGGCCGTGCATGCTGTGGCCGTTCCCTAAAAAGCTCCTTTCTCTTTTCAATAGCTACATCGGAAGGCGAACTTGGGGAGAATTTTTCTTTGAAAGCCGCGTTGAAGACATAACTAAAAACCGTTTGATTTTAAATTGGATCCCGCCGATTAGCGTCGAAGAGGCGTTCACAAGAAGCTGGTATAAAAAAGAAAAACTTAGCGTTCGCAAAGAAGAAGGATGAAGACTTTTTCTTGAATTAAGCTCTTTTTGGCGAATTTTTGTTCCGGGCGTAGTACTCTAACGCACGGAAAGGAAACGTATGTCAATAGTCCTGCAAATTATCTTAGCAACAGTTATATCCTCGGCGCTTTCTATAGTGTTGGCCGGGTTGATTAGTTTTCGATTCTTGGATAGATATATGTCCAAGATGTTATGCCTGTCGGCAGGACTTCTCTTGGCCGTTTCTTTCACGCATCTTCTTCCGGAGGCCTTTGAGCATCATGAAGATGCGACCTATATCGGATGGACTCTTCTGTTAAGCGTTTTGATTCTTTTCGGCATTGAACAATTTTTCTCTCATCATGAAGCAGAAAATGTTTCTCAAATGATCGAAGAGAGCAGAAAAAGCCAAGGCAGAGGAGGTCAAGCGATTCTTCTTGGAGACGCCTTCCACAATTTGACAGACGGCGTATTGATTGCCAGCGCCTTTATGGTGACACCGAGTTTAGGTTGGATTACGGCGTTGGCCATTATGGCCCATGAAATTCCGCAAGAGGTCGGAGACTTTATGGTTCTTCTTCATTCCGGCTTCAGTAAAGGCCGAGCCTTGTTCTATAACCTGCTTTCGGGCTTTACGTCCGTTATCGGCGGGATTCTCGGCTACTTCCTCTTAGACAAAGTCAGCTGGCTTATCCCATACGCATTTGCAGTGGCTGCGGCAAGCTTTATTTACATTGCTTTGTCCGATTTGATGCCGGAGATGATCAAGAAGGGCAGAACTGCCTTTTTTACGCAGATGCTCTTTATTGTCTTAGGCGTTCTGCTTGCAATCGTAGCGACTGGGTCTTTGCATACGCATTAATCTGCATCCTTGAATTTCTCGGAGGTTTACGGATTCCTAAACCTCCGAGAAAAAAGTATTGCTGCTAGTTGCAGACAATTGGATTTGATTCATCGTCAATCCATTGGCTCCAAGAACCTGTGTAAAGATGGGATCCGACTAAACCGCATAAATCCATTGCAAATAGATTAACGGAGGCATTAACCCCCGAGCCGCAACTATTGATGATTTGGCCCGGTTTTCTGCCGTTCAACAACTCAAGAAATTCTTTACGAAGTTCAACCGGAGATTTGAAAGTTCCGTCTTTGTTGAAGTTCATAGAGCCGGGACGGCAAACGGAACCCGGAATGTGCCCCGCCTTTTTATCAATAGTTTCGCCGATACCATGGAAACGAGACTCTGAGCGGGCATCCACGACAAGATACTCATGAGTATTTAAATTATCCTGCACCGTTTTCATTTCTGTTGGGATTTCAAACGGTTCGTTAGCGTTAATCACACCGGCCTCCGGAACGGCTGGTTCAGTCGAAACGGGGAATTTCTGATTTACCCATGCTTGATAACCGCCGTCGAGTACTGCGACTTTTTCCAGACCGATCCAGCGAAGCTGGAACCACAACCTAGTAGCAAATCCAAGTCCTCCTTGGTCGTAAATGACAATCTGTTTATCGGAACTTACGCCGAGGGCTTCCATGTTCTTGATAAAAGTTTCTCGGTCGGGCATTGGGTGGCGGCCTGTTCCGTGACAGACCTTGCCTGTAACAACTCTATCAAAATCGCATAGAACCGCGCCCGGGATATGACCTTCTTTATAAAGTTCAATGCCGATGTCCGGATTTCCGATGCTGCAGCGGCAGTCAAGAACACAAAGAGGAACTTTTTTGCCTGTAATCTTTTGATTAACAAGGATTGCGTGGAGTTCCTGAACATTCATCAAAGTGGTATAAATCATAATCTCTCCGGTTAATGCCGAGATTGTAATGTTTGGTTCGAAGGCATGGAACGAAATCCTGGTGTTTTCTGAGGCGTATAGAATTCGTTTGAATATCTTTCAGATCTGAATTTCATGCGCTTTCTAGACCTTTAACCATTTAAAATCTTTTTAAATAGGATAAAGTTAGGTAAAGTACTACTTTCTGAGAAAAGCAAGAAAAATGGCACAAGATAAAACAAAGGAAATTTCTCAAATGTCCTACGAAGAGGCTTTGGCTGAATTGGAACAACTTTCCAATAAAATGAGCCAAGGTGGTCTTACTCTGGAAGAGTCCGTGGCGACATATCAGAGAGGTATCGAGTTAGGTTCTCATTGTCAAAAACTTTTGGATGAAGCTCAGAAAAAAATTCAGAAGCTGGATTCCGAACTGACTGCAATCACTTCTTCAGACTTAAAAGACGATGTGCCTTTTTAGTTAACAATAAAAAGAAATATGAGTAAAAGTTTTAATGAGTGGGTCAAAGATTGCCAGCAAAGAGTGGAGGTAGCTGCAGGAGAGCTTTTGCCTCCAACAGATCTTGAACCCAAAATCCTGCATGAAGCCATGCGTTATTCCGTTATAGGAGGCGGAAAAAGAGTCCGTCCTCTACTGGTATACGCAGTAAGCGAACTATTTGGGGCTGATGAGCACAACGCAGACAGAGTGGCTCTTGCTATCGAGTGCGTTCATTCATATTCATTGATCCATGATGATCTTCCCTGCATGGATAATGATATGCTGCGTCACGGAAAGCCCACAACTCACGCAAAATACGGCGAGGCGATGGCAATGCTTGCCGGAGACGCGCTTCAGCCGGAAGCCTTCATTTATATTTCCGAGACTACTCTTAATCCTCACCAAAAGCTTGTTCTTATTTCTTTACTTGCCGACGCCGCTTCGAGCCGCGGTATGTGCGGCGGACAAGCCATCGATTTATCTATGGTCGGTAAAAAGATGACTTTGGAAGAGCTCCGGCATATGCATGCCTTGAAGACAGGGACTCTTCTTCATGCTGCCGTTATGTCGGGCATTTGGTGTGCGAAAGAAGAATCGTCCAGCGAGGAATTGGTTGAAGCACTTTCATCCTACGGTAATGCCGTAGGTTTGCTTTTTCAGATTGTTGATGACATTTTGGACGTTGTCTCAAGCGCAGAGAAGCTTGGTAAAACGGCCGGTAAAGACGCATTAGAAAACAAGCCGACTTACGTTTCTATTTTAGGATTAGATAAATCTCGTGAGTTAGCAAAAGAACAATATGAGCTGGCCCTAGCGTCAGTGCAAAAAATTGAAAATATCGTCGGCGGTAATAAAACACTCCGTCTCAGAGAAATTGCCGACTTTATTTATTCCCGGGATCACTAACTATGTATGAGCTGCTTGAAACTGTTAATTCTCCCGGAGATCTAAAAAAACTCAGTATTCCGGAGCTTGAGGTCTTAGCAAAAGAGCTTCGGGCCTTTATTATTGATTCAGTCTCAAAAACCGGAGGGCATCTGTCTTCCTCTTTGGGCTGTGTCGAATTAGCCATTGCAATTCACTACGTTTTTGACACTCCTGAAGACAAGTTGATTTGGGACGTCGGCCATCAGGCATATGCCCATAAGATTCTTACCGGCAGAAGAGAACAGATGGCTCATCTACGCCAATACCAAGGTTTATCCGGGTTCCCGAAGATTACCGAGAGTGAATTCGATGCATTCGGAACCGGTCACTCTTCAACTTCCATCTCCGCCGCCTTAGGTATGGCAGTCTCCGCGCGTGAAAGAGGACTCAGAGACCGGCATCACGTGGCAGTTATCGGCGACGGAGCAATGACCGCAGGCATGGTATTTGAGGCTATGAACTGTGCAGGGGACATGAAAGACATTCGTCTTTTGGTTATCCTAAATGATAATGATTGTTCTATTTCTCCTCCCGTAGGAGCATTGAGCAAGCATTTCTTTAGTTTGATGAGCGGACGCTTTTACGCCCAAGCTCGTGAATCAGTAAAGGCTTTGGTCCGCCCGATTCCGCGCCTTTATGATTTGACAAGAAAGGCCGAAGAATACAGTAAGGGCATCGTAGCTCCTGCCTCCACACTTTTTGAAGAGTTTGGTCTTAATTATCATGGTCCTATCGACGGACATGATTTGAAAGCTTTGATTCCTTTGCTCAAGAACATGAAAGAGTTGCCCGGGCCACTGGTTCTTCATATTGTCACTGAGAAGGGGCACGGTTATGAGCCGGCTGCTCATGATCCGACACAGTACCACGGCATCTCACCGTTTGATGTGAAAGTCGGAATTCAAGCTAAAGCTCATGCAAAGACTTATACGGAAGTTTTTAGTGACTGGCTTTGCGAGATAGGAGCCAAAGATAAGAAGATTGTTGGGATTACGCCGGCAATGGAATCCGGTTCGGGGCTTACTAATTTTGCTAAGAAGTTCCCGGATAGATTTTTTGATGTTGCCATTGCTGAACAGCATGCCGTGACATTTGCCGCCGGCTTGGCAATTGACGGCATGAAGCCTGTCTGTGCGATCTACTCAACTTTTTCCCAGAGAGCCTTCGACCAGATCGTCCATGATGTAGCTCTGCAGAATCTGCCGGTTCTCTTTCCGCTTGACAGAGGCGGCATTGTAGGGGCTGACGGCGCAACCCATCACGGAGCCTTCGATCTTTCTTTCCTGCGCTGCATTCCGAATTTGGTCATCATGGCTCCAAGTGATGAGAATGAAACGCGCCAAATGCTCTATACCGGCTATAAATACAACGGTCCGGCTGTTGTCCGCTATCCGAGAGGGAAGGGACCGGGCGTTGAGATTGTCGAGGAGATGCGGGAGCTTCCGCTTGGCAAGGCAAGAGTGATGAGACAATCAGGGGCAGAAAAAGGAAAACGTGTGGCCATTTTGGCTTTTGGCTCCATGGTGTATCAATTGCTCCCGCTGGCAGAAGAACTTGATGCAACTCTTGTCGATATGAGGTTCGTGAAACCTTTGGATAAAGAAATTATTAAAGAAGCGGCCGAAAATCATGATTTAATTGTGACCGCTGAAGAAAATGTTATTCAAGGCGGAGCTGGCTCTGCTTGTTTGGAAGCCATTGCAGAATTTGGCGGCGCACTTCCAGTTTTGCAAGTCGGCATTCCTGACAAGTTTGTGGAACAAGGAGACAATCCTTCCTTGTTTAAGGAATGCGGCTTGGATAACGACAGTATTAGAGAGAAAATACTAAATAGATTAAAAGCATAAGAATCGGAGCATCTTTATGAGCTTTTCCGTTAAGAATGACGTTGACCTCACGAAGTTAAATACATTTAGGATAACTGCGAAAGCCAAAGAATTCGCTGATATTGAAACCGCCGAGGATTTAGAGAAGGCTGCGGACTTCCTTTCCCAATACCCGGAGAAAAGATTCTTAATTCTCGGGGGCGGTTCTGATATTTTGTTCAGTCAGGATTTCGATGGAATTATTCTCCGCAACCATCTTTATGGGGTTGAAGCAGCCGGCGAGGATGAGGAGTTCTACTACGTAAAAGCAGCTTCCGGTGAAGATTGGCACAGTTTTATTCTAAGAACATTGGATGCGAAAAAGCCCGGTTTAGAAAACCTTACTTTGATTCCGGGAACGGTAGGCGGTGCTCCGATTCAGAATATCGGTGCTTACGGTATGGAAGTGGCCGAGAGAATTCATTGCGTTGAATATTTTGATCTGAAGACCAAAGAACGTAAAGTCCTCAGCAATGAAGAGTGCGATTTCGGCTATAGAACTTCTGTGTTCAAGAAGCCGGAAATGAAGAATGCTTTTATCACCTCTGTGACTTTCAAGCTGCCAAAGAAATGGGAACCGGTGATTAGCTATAAGGACTTGAGAGAGCATCTGCAGTCCAATCACGCACCCGAGCTTCATCCAACGGATATCTACAATTCCGTGATTGCTATCAGAAAGAGAAAACTTCCCTCTCCTCATAAACTTGGAAGTGCAGGCAGTTTCTTCAAGAATCCGGTATTAAGCCGTGAAGAATTTCACGCCCTGCAAGAAAAGAATCCGTCAGTGGTCGCTTATCCGATGGCCGGAGGACGCTATAAAGTGTCGGCAGCTTGGCTTATCGATAATGCGGGATTAAAAGGCTTAAGAATGGGCGATGTCGGCGTCTATGAAAAACAGCCTTTGATTATTGTCAATTACGGCAGTGCTTTCGGCGAAGACGTTGTCGGGATGGCGCAAGATATTCGCGTCCGTGTCAAAAACTGCTTTAACGTAAAGCTTGAGCCGGAAGTCGTTATAGTCTAGTTCTGACTTTTCTTTCCGCCAACAAAAAGCGAACTCATCGGAGTTCGCTTTTTGGCATCAGGCGCAGAGCCTTAGACTTTAGGCTGGGCTAAGAAAGCACGAATCAGCGGAGTAAGACGCTTAACGATTTCTTCAGCTTCAGTTTCCGTAAGGATTAGCGGAGGAACAAGTCGGATCACATTGCCGGCTGTGACGCTGAACGTCAAACCTGCTTTAAGAGCCGGTTCCAACAAATCATGTGCGTCACGGTCGAGTACTACACCGAGCATTAAGCCTTTTCCTCTGATTTCAAGAACACCGGAGAAACCGTTTAAAGACTTAGAAAGATCTTTCTTAAGCTTCTTACCAACGTTGTAGGCATTTTCAACAAGATTTTCATCTTCGATAATGCTCAAAGTTTCCAATGCAGCGCGCATCGCCAGAGGATTGCCGCCGAAAGTAGAACCGTGGTTGCCCGGTGTGAAGATATTGGCTTTGTTGTCAACCACGACGGCACCAACAGGAACTCCGCCGGCAAGTCCTTTAGCCAAGGTCATGACGTCAGGTTTAATTTCTGCCCATTGATGAGCAAACCATTTGCCGGAACGTCCGAGCCCACATTGGATTTCGTCAACCATTAAAAGCCAATCATTTTCGTCGCAGATTTGGCGGTATTCTTTCATGGCGGACAGATCAATCGGATTGACTCCGCCTTCACCTTGAATCGGCTCAAACATCAAAGCAACGATATCTTTATTGGTCTTGGCCAGTTCACGCAGTCCGTCTAAATCATTTTCATCAATTTGAATGATGCCTTCCATGAACGGATCGAAATCTTTACGAACGCCGGGATTGCCGGTCGCAGACAAAGTAGAGATTGAACGTCCGTGGAATGCTTTTTTGAGAACGACGATGGTAGGAACCTTGATTCCTTTCTGATGACCGTATTTTCGAGCAATCTTAAAGGCACATTCGTTGGCTTCGAGGCCGCTGTTGCAGAAGAAAACAGCGTCTAATCCGGAATGTTCGAGCAGCTTGGCAGCTACCTGTTCTTGAAGGCTGATTTGGAAATAATTAGAGCAGTGAATTAACTTCGATGCTTGATCACTGATGGCCTTTACAAGGCGAGGATGGGCATGTCCGACAGCATTAACAGCGATACCGGCGAGCGCATCTAAGTATTTATTACCTTCTTTATCCCAAAGCCAAACACCTTGTCCATGATCAAATTCGACAGGGAGACGGCCGTAGGTATTCATCAGATTTGACATTGGCAAACCTATCCTTACAAAGATGTTATAAAAAATCCTCAAATTCGAGGTTAATTCTCGAATTATAGATTTAATGTAAAGAAGATTGAATAAGGAAAGAATTTATTTCATGGCATTTGTGGCAAACACGCATGAAAAAAGGGACCGCGAAGGTCCCCTTAACGAATTCGTCCGAATTATTAGGCCATTGCCTTGATAAATGCGGTCAAACGGCTCTTATGACGAGCAGCTGCGTTCTTGTGAAGAACTTTCTTATCAGCCATGGAGTCAATAACGGACTGAGCAGCAGTGTAAGCCTGCTGAGCAGCAGCCTTATCGCCAGTAGCGATAGCTTTGCGGACGGATTTGATTGCTGTACGATAGCGAGAACGCTGAGCAGAGAGGTGCTTGTTGCGAGCAACAGACTGAATAGCGCGCTTGCGAGCTTGTTTAGTATTTGCCATTGTTTAAATTCCTTGCCTATGCGAGTGGCTTGTACAAAAAATCACCGGTTGCCACTGCAATATTAGGGCTAGGCCGGTTGTTAAATAAAATTAATACTAGACGACAGTTCCGAGGCAGCCGTCATCAAACAAGTCCGAGAGTATACAACAAAATTAAAATTAATGGACTATGTGAAAGTATTGTAAAAATGTATCTTTTGGCATATTTCAGGACTATATTTCAAGAAAAATCTTTCCGCTAGGAACAAACCCGAATTGGTTGTTGCCGAAAAAGATTAGTTCTTGAAAACAACATGTTGTTCGAGATTCTAAAAACTTTTTCATTAACTTAAGAGAGCGGACAAATTCGCACGCAAACTGTTATTTTTAGGACTGATTTGCGGATAAATCCCGAAGTCTGCATTTCACACGATTAGAATGTTGTGCTTTAAAAGCCGAGGACGTCTCGGCACCTGTTTTTAGTTTTCCTATACGCAAAAAGAGATTAAGAGGTAGATGTGAGTATTTTTAGAAGTGCAGCAGTGATTTCGGGCATGACTCTTATCTCAAGAATCACAGGTCTTATCAGAGATATTTTAATTGCACGATTTTTCGGCGTAAGCGGAGATACCGACGCCTACTACGTTGCATTCCGGCTTCCGAATTTGTTACGCCGTCTTTTTGCGGAAGGTGCTTTTCAGCAAGCTTTTGTACCGATGCTTGCCGATGCAAAGTCTACTAAGGCACAAGATGAAGCTAAGACGTTTATTGACAGAGTTGCAAGTTTATTGGCCAGTGTCGTTCTTCTTATCAGCGTTTTAGGCTCTCTATGTGCGCCGATTCTTGTTTGGATTATTGCCTCAGGCTTGTATGAAGAACCGCAGACATTCACTACAGCAAGCCAGTTGACAAGAATTATGTTCCCGTACATTTTTTTCATGTCAATGGTTGCCCTTAGTTCATCCATTTTGAATACATGGAAAGAATTTGCGATTCCGGCTGCTGTTCCAATTCTTTTGAATCTGTCTTTGATTTGCGCTACTTTGTTTTTAGCGCCGCATATGGAAAGGCCGATCTTTGCTTTGGCAATCGGCGTCATGGCAGGCGGCTTTCTGCAGCTGGCTGTTCAAATTCCTGCGTTGTGGAAGAGAGGCTTGTTGCCGAAGCCTGTTTCTCCGCTTACTGCTCTTAAGGATCCGGCCGTAAGGAGAGTCCTAAAACTTATGGTCCCGGCTTTGTTTGCGGTCGGCGTTGCACATATTTCTATTCTTATTAATACCAATATCGCTTCTTTCCTAGCGGAAGGTTCGGTTACTTGGCTGACTTATGCCGACCGTTTGATGGAGTTCCCAACCGCTTTGCTTGGCGTGGCTCTTGGTACGGTTCTGCTTCCAAGTCTTTCGGCTGCTTTTGCAAAGGGCTCGATGGATAAATATAACGCGTTGCTCAACTGGGGGCTCAAGCTGATTATTGCTTTTGCCATTCCTGCGGCTTTAGGCTTGGCCTTTCTTTCGGATGCTTTGGTATCCGTCCTTTTTCAAAGCAAATTGTTCGGGCCGAACGATGTTGTCCAAACTTCAAATGCAGTTTTGGGCTATTCCATAGGACTTATCGGTTTGATTGGAATTAAGATTCTTGCCCCGGGTTTTTATGCTCAAAAAGACATTAAAACCCCGGTCAAAGTGGCTTGCGCAGCTCTGATTGTCACTCAGCTTTTTAACCTTATTAATGTTCCTTTATTTGCTCATGCCGGATTGGCGTTGTCAGTAGGGCTCGGGGCTTGTTTTAACAGTACGATTCTTCTTTGCATTCTGAGAAAACGAAAGATTTTTACCCCGGTTGAGGGCTGGAGGAAGCTGTTTATGTCGGTATTTGTTTCCTCAGTTGTGTTGTGCGCGATTCTTTTCGCTGCCCAGATGCAAATTGATTGGGCGCATCTGCAAATGAGCTGGGCCATGAAAATGACCATCCTCTGCGGACTGATTGCCGTTGCCGGCTTTGCGTATTTATTCATGCTTTTTGTTTGCGGTTACAGGCTTTCTGATTTGCGAGTCAAAGACGTTGAATAGTCCTCAAAGGTCTCATTTTTGTGCATTTCGCCCAATACCCGGGACTTTCTCCTGCACAATCAATATAAATAATCTAACTGTGTAGGAGATTTTCCGATGAGCAAGAAAGAAGAATTAAAGGAACAAGTAGAAACCGAAGCACTCATGGATGCAGAAGTTGAGGCAGCTACCGACTGCGGTTGCTGTTGTTCTACCAAATCCAAGAAAGAAGCAAAAGAAGAAAAAGAACAGCTTGAAACTGAAGCATTGATGGATGCAGAAGTCGAAGCTGCAACTGACTGCGGATGCGGCTGTTCTAAGTAATTTTGTTGGAAAAAGACCTCTGACTGTTGATTCAGCAGAGGTCAAACTTTAGCTTTTACCATCCGGTCTGAGCGTGGTTTTGAAGAATCAGGTCCATGAGAACAAGGGCCATAAGAGCCTCAAGTACAGGAACGGCTCTAATCGAGACACAAGGGTCGTGTCTGCCTTTTGTGCTCACCGTAGTATCTTGCATCTGAGAATTCAACGTTGCTAAGGGCAAGCGGATAGAAGGGGTAGGTTTGATGGAAACGGTTGCGTAAACCGTTTGGCCGGTAGAAATCCCTCCTAAGATGCCGCCGGAATGATTGCTCAAAAAATGATCTTTAGCCTTAGAGTCCATCTGATCGGCGTTTTGGCTGCCTTTTAATCCAGCTGCTTTGATGCCTTCTCCGATTTCAACTCCCTTAACGGCATTGAGTCCCATAAAGGCGAATGCCAATTCTGCATCCAGTCGGTCATAAATAGGCTGACCGATACCAACGGGGACATTTTCAGCTTTAACAAAAACTTTTCCGCCGGCAGAGTCTCCGGATTTCCTGAGACTATCCATGAAACTTTCTAATTGAGGAATGATTTCTTTATCGGCACAGAAGAAGCTATTTTGATCGACTTCATCCCAATCATTAATGGGTAGTTCAAGATTTCCTAATTGAACCAAGCAAGCTTGGATATTGACATTGAACTGTTCCTTCAGCCATTTCTTTGCGATTGCACCGGCCGCCACCGTCGGGGCAGTCAGCCTTGCAGAACTCCGGCCGCCTCCGCGCGGATCTCGGATTCCGTATTTTTGAGCGTATGTCCAATCGGCATGAGCCGGACGGTAAAGATTTGCAATTTCGGAATAGTCTTTGCTCTTTTGGTCTTCATTTCGAATAAGAAGGCCGATTGGAGTGCCGGTTGTTACACCGTTGTAGACACCGGAAAGGATCTCAACCGTATCGCTTTCTTTTCGTTGAGTCACGTGCCGGGAAGTCCCGGGTTTTCTTCTGTCAAGTTCTACTTGGATATCGTTGACATCCAGCTTCATCCCGGGAGGAACCCCGTCAACAACTGCACCGATAGCCGGACCATGAGACTCTCCGAAATTTGTGACTACCAACAATTTACCGATACTTGAACCCGCCATATCTTTCCTCTTTTTAGTCTGTGCTCAAAATTGTAGGAGAGAAAGAAACTCAAAAGGAAAGAGGACAGAACTTTTTTGAATTTGGAAAAAGTTAACTTTACTTGTAGAGCTCTGTTGGTCAAAAGACATTGACGAATTTCTAAAACAGAGAAAGATTCAAAAATCGGTTGAGTCCAACGCGTTATCAGTACCTATTCAGGTGTGAGGATCTGTTTTTTGTAACAAATTCTTCTTAGAATGTTTTGCATTACAGGAGGAAAAAGTGAGTCTCGAAGTATCAATCAGAAATGCAAGCAAAGACGATATAGAGGCGATGCTGTGTCTCTATAGTCAGATTGTGGTGATGGGAACGGGCAGCTTAGATTTGCGGTTACCCTCTTCTAAGGATATCGAAAGAACAAGAGAATATGCTGAAGAGCATCATTGCCCTTGTTTTGTAGCTGAAGTTTCCGGAGAGGTTGTAGGATTTGCCTATGTTTTACCGTTTAGTCCGGAGCAGGGATATGTCAATACTGTCCGTGACTTCGTTTTTGTTCATCCAGAAGCTCAAGGTGATGGTGTAGGAACGCAGCTCCTTACGGCACTGATCGCAGAGTGCGAAAGCAAGGGCTATCGTCAGATGATTGCTTATATCGGCGATAAAGAAAACAAAGCTGCAATCGCTCTTCATGAGAATTGCAAATTTGAGAGAGTCGGAGAATTGAAATCAGTCGGTTGGAAATTGGGCCGCTGGCTCGATACGTTGGTTTATCAACGAGTTCTTCAGCCTGGTGATGCGGATGCACCGACTTTGTCCGGCGAAGCGAATTAAAATGATGTAATTCGATAATTCTTCTCTTAACTGGAAATAGTCATGAGCGATGAACAAAAGTACGATGCAGAATGGAGCGTAGCAACCTTAACGGACGCCCTTGAGGCCCTGCAAGATTTGATTGCCGAAATTGAAGACAGTCCTGAGGAAGTCAAAGAGATTTTGGATGAGGGCATCATTAACGTCTATGCAAAGCTGAATTACGCTTATCACAGTGCTGAGGATGGTCCGGAGGCACTGATGCAAATGTCTGATGACGATATTATTTCCTTCCCGCCGGTCCTTCCGATGTATGGCACACCGGCACTTTGTCCGGAAAAGCAACGAAACAATTAAAAATTTAGGATCCTTCCTTTCCTCCTGGAGGAAGGTTAATTCTTGAGGCGTTTTGGGAGTTTTAAGGTTCGGGAGCGCCTAAATTATTTCTCTTTTTCCGCTGATGCGTTGCAGAACAAGGCGAGTTTTTAGCCGAAAAATCCGGAGATACGACCTCGAAAAACGAAAAAAAAAAGCCACTCGCACATAAAGTGTCGAGCGGCATATGTTCCACAGAGTTAACGGGAACTCAATCCTCAAATCCAAGTGGAATTTACTTCAGACTGTTTGAGCAGTCCGGAAAGAAAATTCTCAGCTTGGTAACCTCAAATCCCAAGGAGTGAGGGATAAATAAATCCCTCGAACGAAATACTAGAACAAACCCGAAAAAAAGTAAAGTAAACCCTAAGAATAGTTATCTCAAAAAAGGTATGCATTTGTTAAATTACGGATGGTTTCCTATTGCAAATACGCACTCAAAAAGAGTTCTATGCATTGAATTTTTTTCGGTGTTTCTTACTTGCTAAAATTCTCTTACTTTTAGAAAAATATTTTGGTCATGACAGAGCAGCATTACGTCCAAGAAGAGACGGACGAAGGTCTTAAGTTCGCCCATTTGCTTTTAAAGCTAATAAAGTCTCCGGACAGAGTAACTAGAAAAGAATGGGATTATTTGGATTCCATTCATATTGGAATGATTGAGCGTGAAGCCGGTTATACGCACGCCCAAGCTCTTCATGTCGCAAATCAGATAGATAGAATTCAAGCCTATGTCAGCAGCTGGGGAAGAATGGAGTTTCTTTCGGACGCTCTGATGATGTGGTTAATTGGCGGCGGCTTTATTTTGGCTGGCGTTTTGTTAGCTCTTTTAGACATTCCGAATTCCTTATTGGGAAGAACCGTTGTCCCGTGCAGCTTAGGCATTGGAACTTTCTTTTTGGTGATGCCGTTTATCGGAAGAAAGAAAGCCTTTAGCTATAACAAAGACTGCTTCGAAGAAACTTTAATCAGCATTTTGGGTGTAGGACTTCTTAAAAGATGCTGCGAATGCACAGAAGATCTTATTCGCCGCCTCTCTCCGCATGAAAGTAAAGAAATTCTGATTAAGGTCGTGGAAAAATTTCTTGAATCCAAGAAAAATAAGCTGACTAAGGCTGAAGAATTGTCGTTGCTTCATCAATTACTGGAGGGCTTCGGGATGACTCTTGCCGATCTGCCGTTTCCGGTAGTACACGAAATTTCAGATCATTGACCATTTTGTACTTGTAATTGGCCTAAGATTACGGTTTCTCCCTAATATTGTCGAATAGAGGAAAAAACATAATTGCTGGCTGAATTATGAGCGATACATTAAAAAATACAGAGTTGTTGTCCCATAAAAAAGGGGATTCGGCTTATATACATAAAAACACATCATCTTCTAAAAAGCTCCTTGCCTTTGCATCTGCTTTGACCTTGGGTTTTGCCGTGGTGGAAATCATCGGCGGCTACTTGGCCAATTCTTTGGCCCTGTTGTCCGATGCCGGTCATATGGTGACTGACTCGGCTTCTTTGCTGTTTGCTTTTGCTGCTAGTGTCATGGCTCAAAAGGCAGCAAGTGTCAAATACTCCTACGGCTACGCCAAAATGGAAGTTGTCGCGGCATTAATTAATGGCATCGTGATGTTCTTCGTGGTCGGTTGGATTTTTTATGAAGCAGTCGAACGTTTGGCAAATCCGCAGCCCGTCGAAGGCGGAAGCGTCTTTATCGTGGCCTCTATCGGTTTGCTTGTGAATATTTTGGTTGCTTGGATTCTTTCTCACGACTCCAAGAATTTAAATACCCGAGCTGCACTGCTTCACGTGATGGGCGACTTGCTCGGCTCAATTGCCGCTATTTTGGCCGGTTTGATCATTTATTTCGGCGGTCCTATTCAAGCTGACCCGGTACTTTCCATGTTCGTGAGCTGTTTGATTCTGAACTCTTCATACTCCATCATCAAAAAGTCTCTTCGACTCTTACTTGACGGTGTTCCGGAGGACATTTCTTACGAGGAAGTCGGAACTACGCTGGAAGAGGTGCCGGGCGTAAAGTCTGTTCATGATCTCCATGTGTGGAATATGGATGGAAACGAAATTGCCCTTTCTGCTCACGTAACCATTTTGGATTTCCAGAAATGGCCGGAGATTCTGAGCATCGCAAGGAATCAGTTGGAAGCTAAATTTGGAATTACTCACGTGACCATTCAGCCGGAAGAAGAGGAGCATGCCTGAGCGGCAAAATAAAGGAAGAAAGAATATGGATAACGAAGTAACACTCAAAGGCGTCGTCACTGAAGTTATAGACAATGGCAACATGGGAGAGATTAACTGCGGGAAAAATAACATTTTTACTTTTTCCAGCGACCAATTAAGTAGCGGCTATTCTCCTGTCCTAAAAGATATTGTTGAATTCACTTTAATCGAAGATAAGCCTTACAACATCAAGCTTTACCATCGTCAAAAGAATGTTTCCGCAGATCCTACGTCAGTTGATTTGAAAGTTAAGTGTCCACATTGCGGTGAACCAATAATTCCTAAAGCCAAAGTAGTGAACGGGAAGGTGAGTGCAACGTTTTGCCCTAAGTGTTCGCAGGAGTTAGAGAAATTCAATACGCCTCCGAAACCTAATTTTTTAAATTGGATTTTGGCAATCATCATTGGTATCTTAATAATTGCTTGTATTTATCAGACCCACCTGTAAAACACCGTCCTTTAGGACGGTGATATAAGGGTCGAATATAATAATTTTTTCAGTAAGGCGTATTCTGTTGTTCAATGTACTGTTTGATAATAGAAATAGGTGCACCCCCACAACTTGCAGCAAAATAAGAAGGAG
>NZ_CABSJB010000029.1:0-36197 GCF_902477955.1 uncultured Turicimonas sp.
CAACAATAGGCTACGGCTGTTGTAGTGGTGGTAGGGAATCCTCTTCGTTCACGAAAAGGAGGATGTCAATTCTTTGGCCTCAGAGGCTTTTGACGTTAAGAAGGCAAAAAATCGTCTTTTCCCAGAAGATTAGAAAAAAACTTAAATGAGGAGACTCAGGTCAGAAAACAGGCCTGAACAGCTGGCTTAAAATCTTTTTTATGCCTATGACAAAATCGAGAAGTCGGCCTGACTGTTTGAGATTAAATAAAGTTAAATCGGTAATTTTTTACTTTTAAAAGAAAAACTGAGCGCGCTCGAATTCTCGGACACAAATGTTAAAAGCAAGAATTCAAACAGACAGATGGGCTAAGGAATGGAACTCGCTGACTTATGAACGTCCGTTGTGTGAAGTTACTCCTGGAATTCGGCCAATAGTTCTACTGAAAAATCTTCGTAGAAGGTCTAAACTCGCTGTTTCTGAAAAGTTATTTCCTACTGGAGCTTAAAGCGTGGAAGAACCGGCATACGTGCGAGAAATTTGTTTTGATACTGAAACCACCGGGTTTAGAGCTAAAGAGGGCGACCGTCTTATTGAAATCGGCTGTGTCGAACTTTCCCGTTACGGTATCTCTGAAAATAAATTTCATCGCTTCATCAATCCTCAAAGAGATATTCCTGAAGAAGCCATTCGAATCCATAACATTACTAATGAAATGGTGGCTGATAAGCCAACATTCGAAGAAATCGCCGATGAATTCTTAGAGTTCATCAAAGGTGCAAAGTTAATCGCTCATAATGCTCCCTTCGATGAGTCCTTCTTGGATCAGGAATTGACAAGAATCGGAAAGGGCAAACTCCGCGATCATTGCGTAGATGTTATTGACTCTTTGGAAATCAGCCGTAAAGTGTTTCCTCAGCAGCAGAACTCTCTTGACGCTTTGTGCAAACGCTTAGGCATCGATTTAACTTCCCGTAATGACGGCCACGGTGCATTAATCGATGCTCAGCTTCTTGCTCAGGTCTATTTGGTCCTCAAGCAGGACCAGGAGTCCATGGATATTGACAGTTTGACTCTGTCGGGTAAAAAACTTGATGACATTGAAGATACTCACATCGTCATCAAGGCCAGCGAGGAAGATTTGAAGGCTCACGAAGCATTTTTGGAACTTTTAGCCAAAAAATGCAAAGGCACTCCTCTCTATAAAATGGGTGACGAAGAGTTCAAAGCCTTACGAGAAAAAGAACAAGAGTCTATTAATTCCAAAAAAGCCAAAATGGAACAATTTATCGCGAGTCTCTAAGGAAATAGTCCAATTTAGAGACATCAAGCAGACACAATGCGCAAAAGATAGCGATAATCAGAAAATTAATAAAAAGATTCAACTGTTAGGAAAACATTAAATGGCATTTCAAAACAAAGGCCGCAGAACTCCTTTTAGGCCTAAACAGACGGCAAAATCAGCTGCTTCCTCTGCTATTAAACCTAGAAGTTCGCGCCCGGCGGGTTTTAAATCAAGTCAGGACGGAGAAAATGCCGATTTGCACCTGCCTTCCGCTGCTTTTAGTCCTTCAGCTCCTAAAGGGCCGCGTGTCCCGGCTCAGGACTCTGCTCCTGCAGTAAGCGAAAAACTTCATAAAGTTCTTGCGGATGCCGGCCTCGGCTCCCGCAGAGATATGGAAGAGCTGATTACTCAAGGCAGAGTCTCCGTAAACGGTGAACCCGCTTATATCGGACAGCGCGTGCTTCCGACGGATTTGGTCCGCGTAAACGGCAAGCCTGTCAGACGGGCAATGAAGCAAGCTGAGAGCGTTCCTCAAGTTTTGATTTACCACAAACCGGCCGGAGAAATCGTATCCAAAGACGATCCGGAAGGCAGACCAACGGTTTTTGATCATCTTCCTCGCGCGAGAAACGGCAGATGGATCGCCGTTGGCCGTTTGGACTTCAATACCGAAGGCCTATTGCTCTTTACGACTGACGGAGAATTGGCTAACCGCTTAATGCATCCGAAGTATGAAATCGAAAGAGAGTACGCCGTCCGGATTCAAGGAGAGCTCTCTAAAGAAGATAAAGAAAAGCTTCTTACCAAGGTTATGCTCGATGACGGTCCCGCAAAATTCACTTCCTTAGATGAAATCGGCGGTAAAGGATTCAATCGTTGGTATCAGGTTAAGCTCTCGGAAGGAAGAAACAGAGAGGTCCGCCGCATGTTCGAAGCTGTAGGCATGCCGGTGTCACGCTTAATACGTACTCGTTACGGTTCAATCAATTTGCCTTCCAACTTAACTCGCGGCAAATTCGAAAGACTTCCGAAAGAAGTTGTTGAAGCATGGATTAAAGAATCCGGTTTGGATAAAGAGCCGGTTTCCAAACCGGTGCCGTCCCGTCCTAAGGCCAGCCCCGCCGGCGGAGCTCGCAGAACGAGTTCAGGTCCCAGAGCAGCTTCAGGAGCACCGGGAAGAAGACCTTCCTCCGGGACAAGGCCCGCAGCAAAAGGTCCGCGAAGCGGAAGAAAGCCTGCTTCCGGCACGCCGAGAGACGGAAGATAGTCGATTCGCCGGTAAAATCGGCTGAAGCCTCAAAATGAGAAAGTCTTTTGAGGTCTTGCCTATGCTTTGAGGCAGCAAAATTAATAACTGTATGTTTGCTAAGGGAAAATTACCCCTTGACAAATAATAAAAAACTTTGGAGAAGCGGTAGTTTTTTATCCATTTTTACAAAAACTTCCGCTTTTTTAATAAGTTAGGAGTACAATGCTTGCAAAATTTCGGCAGATTATGAAAATTTGCCGGGTATTTCTGTACCCTTCGGTATGGAAATACACCTGTCAAGGGTTGTAAATAGATGGGCTTTACGCCCGTTTTTTTTTGGTTTAGTTAAGAGGTTGCAGCAGAATGGCGGTTCCATCTCAGGTTTTCGAATTGATTGAGTCGACCGTGGAGGGTCTCGGTTACGAATTGGTTGACGTAGAACGTCTCCCAAGAGGTCTTATCCGCGTCACTATTGATAAAGAAGGCGGCATCACATTGGACGATTGCGAAAAAGTCAGCAATCTTTTGAATCCCGCTTTAACCGTAGACAACGTGGATTTCGATCGTCTCGAAGTCTCTTCCCCGGGTGTGGATCGTCCGCTCAGACGCGCTAAAGACTTCGTTCGCTTTGTCGGCAGCAACGTTCATATCGAGCTCTATACACCGATGACAGGCGAAGGTCTGCCTGCCAACGGCAGAAGAAGAATGGACGGTAAGCTTCTTGCTGTAGAAGGTGATGAAGCTAATCCGACCATCACGCTCGAGCTCATTACTGAAAGATTGGGCCGCACACCGAGCGAAATTGCCAAAGCTAAAGCCAAAGCCAAAAAATCAGGAGAAGCTCAGGCCGCTCCTGTCATCCTCAATATTCCGTTTAAAGACATTGAACGCGCCTCTTTATTGGCCGATTTAGATTTTAGAGGTTCAAAATAAATGAATAAGAATCTGCTTGACTACGTAGAACTCCTTGCAAATGAAAAGAGTGTCGATAAGGAGTTAGTACTGATGGCACTCGAAAGTGCTATCGCCAGTGCTGTTAAGAAATCCGAATTCCCGGGTGAGGACGCTGATATCGCAGTAAAAGTAGACCCTAAGACCGGTGACTACCAGGTTTGGCGTCAATGGCTCGTCGTTCCTGACGACCAGGGCCTTCAGGAGCCGGACCGTCAGATTCTTCAGTGGGAAGCCAAAGAGGATTACTCTGACCAGGGCGAAATGAATGTCGGTGACTATGTCCGTCAGGAACTCAAAGATTACAGCGTCACGGGCCGTAGATTCGCAACTGACGCCCGTCAGGTCATTCTCCAGAAATTGAGAGAAGCCGAAAGAACCAAGAATCTTGAAGAGTTCAAGAACCTCTACAAAGATCAGAAGATTGTTCACGGCCAAATCCGTAAGAATGTCGGCGGGGACTGGATTGTTGAAATCGGCAAGATCGAAGCAAGACTGCCCAAGAGCGAATGCATTCCTCATGAATTGCTGAGAACCAATGACCGTATCCGCGCTTATGTATCTAAGATTGATCCGGCTTCCAGACAGCAGCAGGTCATTTTGAGCCGTGCTTGCAACGAATTCTTAATTGAACTCTTGAAGTTGGAAGTTCCTGAAATCAACGAAGGCCTGCTTGAAATTAAGAATGTAGCCAGAGAACCGGGGCAGAGAGCCAAGATTGCCGTTCAGGTCAAGGACAAGAGAATCGATCCGATCGGTACTTGCGTCGGCGTCAAAGGCAGCCGTGTTCAAAACGTTACGAAAGAATTAAATAACGAACGTATTGATATTGTTCGCTGGTCCGACCAGCCTGTTGAGTATGTCGTCAGTGCTTTGGCCCCGGCCACTGTTACCTCCGTTGTTGTACACGCAGACGCGGGCAAAATGGACGTTGTGGTTGACCAGGAAAACAAGAAAGGAGCCGTTGGTGCTTCCGGCCAAAACGTGAAGCTTGCTTCTAAGCTCACCGGTTGGGATATCAACGTGATGACTGCTGAAGAAGCTGCTGAAGAGAAAGAAAAAGAAATCGGTGAAATCCGCAGCAAGCTTATGCAGTACCTTGAAGTAGACGAAGAAGTGGCAGAAGCCTTGATCGAAAACGGCATTGACACTCTTGAAAACCTTGCCTACGGTCCGGAAGACGAACTCTTCGCAATGGAAGATTTTGACGAAGACACTATCCGCGAACTCCGTTCCAGAGCCCGTACAGGTTTGATTACTCAAGCTCTTGAAAGAGAAGAATTGTTAAAAACAGCCGATCCTAAACTGTTAGAACTTCCTGGTATGGATCACGATCTCGTGGCCCAGCTGAGCAAAAAGGGCGTAAAGACATTAGATGATTTGGCTGATTTGTCCACTGCCGAACTGGTGGAAATGACAAACATGGAAGAGCAGGATGCACAGAAATTAATCGTTGCAGCCCGTGCTCATTGGGACAACTAATCAATACGGTAATAGGAGATAAAGAACTATATGACACAAAACACTGTATCTAGTTTAGCGGCAGATCTGAAATTACCGGTTGAAGAAATTTTGGCTCAGCTCAAAAATGCAGGTCGTCCGCAGAGAAATGCCGATGACGAAATTAATGATATCGACAGACAAATCCTGCTTGATTCATTGAAAGCTGCCCGCGGCAGCGCCAGTACCGGCAAGACAAAGATCACTTTGACTAAGAAGGAAAAGAAAGTGATTACTCAGCCTGCATCAGGCGGCCGTACTCACTCCATCCAAGTCGAAGTCAGAAGAAAGAAAGTGCTGGTTAAGCGTTCTGATATCGAGGCTAAAGCTCGTGAAGAAGCAGAAAGAGCCGCAGCTGAAATCCTGAGACAGAAAGAACAGGAAGCATTGGCCAAGGCTGCTGCTGAAAAAGCAGCTGCTGAAGCAAAAGCTAAGGCTGAAGCTGAACAAAAAGCCAGAGAAGCGGCTGCCCGTGCTGCTGAGGAAGCTAGAAAAGCCGAGGAAGAAAGAAAGGCTAGAGAAGCTGAAGCTCAGAAATTGGCTAAGGAAGAAAGCTTGAAGAAAGAACAGGCTGAAAAATCCGCACGTGAAGCCGCTAAACGCGCTGAAGAAGCCCGTAAGCGTGCTGCTGCTGAGAAAGCTGCTGCCGAAGCTGCCGCTAAGGCCAAAGAAGAAAGCAAGCGCTTGGCTGAAGAACGTGAAAAAGCCCGTAAGAAAGCTGAAGCTGAAGCCAGAGCTATTCGCGAAATGATGTCTGCTCCGAAGCGTGTTTTAACTGCTAAAGCCGAAGAAAGCAAAGATCAGAAAGAAGGCCAGAAGAAACAGCATAAGAACAGCGTCAAGAAAGAAAACAAGGCGCAGAAAGACAACCGCCGCTCTGAAAACTGGGGAGATGAAAACCAGCATAAGAGAACCATGAAGATCAAAGGCGGAGAAAGCAACGACGAAGGAAGCGGCTGGAAGTCTGACCGCAGAAATAAACGCGGCAAGCAGCAGAAGAACACTATGCCGCAGAGACAGCAGCCTGCCGTTCAAGAACCGATTATCCGTGACGTTGTGGTTCCTGAAACCATTACCGTTGCTGAATTGGCTCATAAGATGAGCGTCAAGGCAACCGAAGTCATCAAGCAGATGATGAAGCTTGGTCAGATGGTTACAATCAACCAGATGCTCGACCAAGACACGGCCATGATTGTTGTTGAAGAAATGGGTCACCGTGCCACAGCCGCTAAAGCTGACGATCCGGAAGCATTCTTGGAAGAAGAAGCAAGCGCATTGGCTGAAGTGCCCAAAGTACCGAGACCGCCGGTTGTTACTATCATGGGCCACGTTGACCATGGTAAGACTTCTCTTCTTGACTACATCAGAAGAACCAAGGTTGCTGCAGGCGAAGCAGGCGGTATTACACAGCATATCGGTGCTTACCACGTTGAAACTCCCAGAGGCATCATTACTTTCTTGGATACCCCGGGTCACGAAGCCTTTACTGCTATGCGTGCCCGCGGGGCTCAGGCAACCGATATCGTGATTTTGGTGGTTGCAGCAGACGACGGTGTTATGCCGCAGACCAAAGAAGCTATTTCTCACGCCAAAGCCGGTAACGTGCCTTTGGTGGTAGCTATCAACAAGATTGATAAGCCGGATGCCAACCCTGAAAGAGTTAAGCAGGAATTGGTAGCCAACGAAGTTATGCCGGAAGAATACGGCGGCGACGTTCCGTTTATTCCTGTTTCTGCGAAGACAGGTCAGGGCGTTGACGACCTTCTCGAAAACGTCCTTCTGCAGGCTGAAATCCTTGAACTCCAAGCTCCGGTTGATGCTCCTGCTAAAGGGGTGGTTATCGAATCCAGATTGGATAAAGGTAAGGGTGCCGTTGCATCCGTACTTATTCAGTCCGGTACTTTGAAGAAGGGCGATATTGTCTTGGCAGGCGCCACCTACGGCCGTGTAAGAGCCCTCTTGGACGAAAACGGTAAGACCGTGACCTCCGCAGGTCCTTCCATTCCGGTGGAAATTCAGGGCTTGTCCGATGTCCCGGCAGCCGGTGACGAAATCATCGTCATCAATGACGAAAGAAAAGCCAGAGAATTGGCCAACTATCGTCAAGGCAAATACCGTGACGTTAAGCTTGCCCGTCAGCAGGCAGCTAAGCTTGACAACCTGTTCAAGGACGGTGACGAAGGTCAGAAGTCCTTGTCCTTGGTCATCAAGAGTGACGTTCAAGGTTCTCAGGAAGCCTTGGTCCACGCTCTCACCAAGCTCTCCAACAAGGAAGTTAAGGTCTCCGTGGTTCACGCAGCCGTCGGCGGCATCAGCGAATCCGATATCAACTTGGCTATCGCCAGCAATGCAGTAGTTATCGGCTTTAACGTTCGTGCGGATTCTCAAGCTCGCAAGCTTGCGGAAAACAACGGTATTGACATCCGCTACTACAACATCATTTACGATGCCGTAGATGACGTTAAGGCTGCCATGAGCGGTATGTTGGCTCCGGAACGCCGTGAAAACCACGTCGGTCTTGTCGAAATCCGTCAAGTCATCCGCGTTCCCAAAGTGGGAACCGTTGCAGGCTGTATGGTGCTCGAAGGAGTGGTTAAACGCAATTCACATGTCCGTCTTTTAAGAGACAATGTGATTATTTGGACAGGAGAGATTAACTCTCTGAGGCGCTTCAAAGACGACGTCAAAGAAGTTAAGGCCGGTGCCGAATGCGGTATCTCTTTGAAGAATTATGACGACATCCAAGTCAATGACAGACTTGAAATCTTCGAAGTCGAAGAAGTCGCAAGAACGATTGAATAATCCTTCTTAGAAGTCGAAAGCAGAAGGGCCGGCGGGCTCTTTTGCTTTTTAAATGAATGGAGAACAATGATGATTAAACCAAGCAAACCGGGTCGTGCAAACCGTATCGAAGAACAAATCCAAAGAGATTTGGCGACAATGATTCCGAAAGAATTAAGCGATAAGAGAATTGGTCTTGTTACGATTACAGGCGTTAAAATCACGCCGGATTATGCCCATGCCACAGTGTATTTCACTTCCATCGGCTCTACTCCGGAAGCCTCCGAAGAAGCTCTCAACAGTGCATCTCCGATTCTTTACCAGAGAATCTTCAAACTGTTGAAGATCCACACCGTTCCTCAGCTTCACTTCGTCTACGACAAGAGCGTTGAAGACGGCTTTGAAATGGACCAGCTCATTAAGCAGGCCCGCGCTGAGGACGCTGAAAAGATTAAGGAGTAAATTTTGTCCCGCAGAAAAAAAGGAGACAAGATTGACGGTGTTTTAATGCTGGATAAACCGGTCGGTCTTTCCAGCAACACCGCACTGCAAAAAGCCCGGAGAGCTTTAAACGCTCAAAAGGCAGGTCATACGGGAACCTTAGACCCTTTTGCATCGGGGTTGCTGCCGTTGTGCTTCGGAGAGGCTACAAAGTTCAGTGCTGATTTGCTTCACGCTGATAAAGAATATGTTGCTTCTATAAAGTTCGGAGAAACAACTACGACAGCCGATGTGGAAGGAGAGATTATTGAAACCAGACCGGTTGATTTCACAGAGGAACAGCTTCATAAGGCTCTGGAATCCCTTACCGGTGAGATTGACCAAATCCCGCCGATGTATTCCGCGTTAAAGAAAGACGGAGTCCGTTTATACGAATTAGCCCGTCAGGGACAAGAGATCGAAAGAGAGCCCAGACGAGTTACGGTTTACGAGCTTGAACTTTTAAGTTTTAACAAACCTGAAGCGGTGGTTAGAGTTAAATGCTCCAAAGGCACGTATGTGCGTGTGCTTGGCGAAGATATCGGCAAGATTCTCGGATGCGGAGCACATTTAACGGCTCTGAGAAGAACAAAAATTGCGGATATCGACATTTCTGAAGCTGTCAGCCTGCAGGATTTTGAGGAAGCTGACATTGCCCGAAGACTTGATATGCTCGATCCTCCGGACAGACTTCTTAGTCAATTAGAACCTATTGAATTAAAAGAAGAGTTAGCTGTTCGTTTTTTGCATGGTCAAAGTATTAGGATAACGAGATCTGAAAATTCAGAGAAAAAAGTAAAAGTTTACAGACTGTCAGACGGTAAGCGCGAGCTGCTTGGATGCGCTCGGCTGAGTACTGACGGCGTTCTTTCCCCGGAAAGATTAATTTCGAAAAGTAGTAATTAAAGTAAATATATGAATCGCTCAATTAGAAATGTGGCAATTATTGCTCACGTGGACCATGGTAAAACAACCTTAGTCGACAAGCTTCTCCAACAGTCCGGAACATTCCGTGAGAACCAAGCAGTTGCAGAACGAGTCATGGACAGTAATGACATCGAGCGCGAACGCGGCATTACCATTCTCGCAAAGAATTGTGCGGTTGATTACAACGGTACTCATATCAACATTGTTGATACCCCGGGACACGCTGACTTCGGTGGTGAAGTAGAACGTGTTTTGTCTATGGTTGACGGCGTACTTCTGTTGGTTGACGCTGTTGAAGGCCCGATGCCTCAAACACGTTTCGTGACTAAAAAAGCTCTTGCTCAGGGCCTGCGTCCAATCGTTGTGATTAACAAGATCGACCGTCCGGGCGCCCGTCCCGAATGGGTTATCAACCAGACTTTCGATTTGTTTGACAAACTCGGCGCAACAGACGAACAGTTGGACTTCCCGGTCATTTACGCTTCTGCTTTAGGCGGTTATGCCGGATTTACTGAAGATGTTGAAGAACTTAAGAAAATCGGCAACATGAAGGCGATTTTCGATACCATCCTTGATCACGTCCCGGTTAGAGACGATGATCCTGACGGTCCTTTGCAGCTGCAGATTTCCTCTTTGGATTACTCCAGTTACGTCGGCAAGATCGGTATCGGACGCATCAAGAGAGGCAAAATCAAACCTCTCCAGGAAGTTGTCATTATGAACGGTCCGGATTCCACTCCTAAGAGAGCCAAGGTCAATCAGGTCTTGAAGTTCCAAGGTTTGGAAAGAAAAGTTGTTGACGAAGCTCAGGCAGGAGACATCGTTCTTATCAACGGTATTGAAGACATCGGTATCGGTACAACGCTTTGCGATCCTGCTGCACCGGAAGCTCTCCCGCTGCTTCATGTTGACGAACCGACCTTGACAATGAACTTCCACGTCAATACTTCTCCGCTGGCTGGTAAAGAAGGTAAATACGTCACTAGCCGTCAGATTCGTGAAAGACTCGAAAGAGAACTTAAGAGCAACGTGGCTATGCGCATGAAGCCGACTGACAACGAAGGTGTTTTTGAAGTTGCAGGCCGCGGCGAATTGCACTTGACCATTCTCATTGAAAATATGAGACGCGAAGGCTATGAATTAGCAGTTTCCAGACCACGCGTACTTTATAAAGAAGTTGACGGCGTAAAGATGGAACCGTATGAAAGCTTGACGGTCGATGTTGAAGAAAATCACCAGGGCCCGGTTATGGAAGAATTAGGCCGCAGAAAGGGTGACCTTCAGGATATGCAGCCGGACGGTAAAGGCCGCGTCAGACTCGAATACAAGATTCCGGCACGCGGTTTGATCGGCTTCCAGAACGATTTCTTGACAATGACTCGCGGTACCGGCGTTATGAGCCATGTATTTGACGAATACGCACCTGTTAAATCCGGTGACTTAGGTGATAGAAGAAACGGAGCCATCATCAGCCAGGATGACGGTACTTCGGTTGCTTACGCGTTGTGGAAGATCCAGGAAAGAGGCCGCCTGTTCATTGGTCCGGGAGAACCGATTTACGAAGGTATGGTTATAGGCATCCACTCAAGAGACAATGATATTGTCGTTACACCGATTAAGGGCAAGCAGCTGACCAACATTCGTGCTTCCGGTACAGACGAAGCCATTCGTTTGGTTCCTCCAATCCAGCTTACTCTTGAAAGCGCCGTTGAATTTATTAACGATGACGAACTTGCGGAAATTACGCCAAAGAGCATCAGAATTCGTAAGCGCTGGCTGAAAGAATTCGAACGCAGAAGAGCTGCCCGCGGAGACGAAAGAGTTGGCCCGGGAATCTAAACCTAGCGATATGTGTCCTTGCGGCAGCGGAAAACTCTATTCCGACTGCTGCGGACCCTTTCATGACGGAAAAGCTGTTCCTGAAACGCCGGAACAGCTGATGCGTTCCAGATATTCTGCTTTTGTCGTGAAGAAGCCGATGTATCTTCTCGACACTTGGCATCCTACAACGCGACCGTCTGAGCTTAATTTGGATGATCCGGTTAAATGGCTTTCTTTGAAGATTAAAAGCACCGGTTTCATTTCACCCGATGAAGGCTTCGTTCATTTCATTGCCCGCGGCTTGATTGCAGGACGCGGATTTAAGCAAGAAGAAAAGAGTAGATTCTTGAAAGAAAACGGACGATGGTTTTATATAGACGGGATCCTATCCTAATTTTTGAAGTTGCCTTCTGGCAGCTTTTTTTAGTTTTATGAACAATAAAGATTCTTGGAAATTCTGTGTAGCTCCGATGCTGGACTGGACAGACAGACATTGCAGATATTTTCATCGTCAGTTGTCTAGAGACGCCCGCTTGTATACGGAAATGGTGACAACCGGGGCATTGATATACGGTGACAAGCCCAGACATTTGGACTTTAATAAAGAAGAGCATCCTGTAGCCCTTCAGCTTGGCGGCTCCGATCCGAAAGACATGGCAGCCTGTGCAAAATTAGCTCAGGATTGGGGCTATGACGAAGTTAACATTAATTGCGGATGTCCGAGTGAGCGCGTTCAAAAAGGCTCTTTCGGTGCCTGCCTAATGTCGGAACCGGCCTTGGTTGCCGATTGTGTAAAGGCGATGAAAGATGCCGTAGACATCCCTGTCACGGTTAAGCATAGAATCGGCATCGATAAAATTGAAAACTACGACTTCGTCCGAGACTTTGTTGGGACGGTATCCGAAGCTGGGACAAATGTTTTCATTGTTCATACAAGAAACGCTTGGCTCAAAGGTCTTTCTCCAAAAGAAAACCGAGAAATTCCTCCCCTCAAAAGAGAGTTTGCATACCAGCTTAAAAAAGATTTCCCTGAACTGATCTTTGTAATCAACGGGGCAATTCAGGATTTAGGTCAAGCCGAAGAACAGCTCAAGTTTGTGGACGGCGTAATGGTAGGCCGTGCTGCTTACAACACTCCTTGGCTTTTAAGCGATGTCGACGACAGACTCTACGGCGACAGTCATGAGCCGATTACTCGAGAAAAAGTCATTGAGGTCATGACTGAATACTTGAAGACAGTAGAGTCTGATCAAAGAGCGGTAAGGGCGGTTTGCCGACATATGCACGGGCTGCTTACAGGGTTAGCCGGCGCTAAGGCATGGAGAAGGACATTGAGCGATTCAGCAGCCATCGAGCATGAAGGCTCAAATATTCTTAACTATGCCTATGCTAAAGCCGGTTGGTCGGACATAGAAAGATATTGGGACGCGGACGACGATAATTTTGGCTAGAGCTTTTTATAGTTCTATGACTGAACCGCATCCGGCCCAATCTACATCATCAAAATATTTTGCCATTGCAGCGGCGGCTTTAAAGCCGGTGCAATGGTTCAGTCTCCAGCGTTTTACCTTAAATTCACTGAGCTTTTCTGCCCACAAAGGATATTCTCTCGGCGCAACAGCGCAAAGATGAGAACCTCCGACGACGGTATCAAATTCTTCAATATTGAGCTCTTCCGTGACATATCTCATGATGTTGGGCAAACCTGCATGAGAACAGCCTAAAAGCAGCGACCAGCCTTTATTTCCTTTAACGGCAACTGAGACATCATCTTCAAAGTTGTCGGCCTCAACAGACCCGTTTTCGTTAACTTCCCACAGATTTCTGCAGCATACATAGTGAGGATTTCTTCTTGCTTTCGGAACGGTAAAAGCAAAGACGTCCGGAGCTGCTTCCGTAATACCTTCAATAGGACGGAATTGTCTTAGGCTTTGGATTGGGAATCCGCCGCTCAAACGTTTTGCGTCCGCATCTCCTCTTTTTTCAATGGAGACCGCCGGAGAAGCATACACATTGACCTGCGGCTGAATCCGCAGAATGTCCATTAGTCCGGAGATATGGTCGAAGTGACCGTGAGAAAGAATTACCGATGAGAGTTTTGTTGGATCCAAGTTCAAGAAATTCAAGTTGTGCGTTAGCACGTGGCAAATTCCGGCTGTATCCAAAAGAATATTGGTATCTTTTGTTTCCAGCCAAGAAGAGTATCCCCATTCGGCGAGTAAACCTTGTTTTTGGCAGAAATTGTCTACAACAATGGTAAGTTTCATTTTTGTTCCTTGGGTTTTGGATTTTCTAAATTTTAAACCTGACGCTTCTTCTTATCTTTGCCAGCTATGTCGGTTGGAGTTTAATCAACATTGGAGGTTTTCAAAAATCTATTGAAAAATTAAAATGTGATTGGATCGCTTGCCATACATTCGGTGATGCAAGATGTACATAAAAAGAGACAGCGAGGCTTTAATACGGAAAATCAGCGATCAATCTCAAATACTGCTTGTTAACGGACCAAGGCTAGTTGGCAAAAGCACACTTTTGAATCATATTGATCCTGAAAGGCTGACCGTGTCTCTGGACATGTTAACTGTCCGCGAGCAGGCTTTATTCAATCCTAAAGGTTTTCTTCAACGTTATCCTGGCCCGTTGCTGATTAAATCAATTGAAAATGCGCCGGAGCTTTTGCTAGCGAATAAATCTATCGCTGATGAGAGACAGGGGAGCGGTTGCCTCTGGTTAACAGCGAATCAGCAGTTCTGCCGTTTGGAGAACGCCTCGAGAAGCTTAGGCTACCGGATTCAAGTTCTCAGACTTCTTGGATTGTCTCAGCGTGAACTGAATGGATGGTTGGGAGAGGGCTCGTTCCTACCGACCGAAGATTACTTGAAGAACTGCCGCGGACGAAGGACACTTGAATCCGAAGAAATTTTTCACTTTATTTGGGAAGGCTCTTATCCAAAGATGTGGAAAGGCGATGTTGATTGGGAGCATTTCTACAACTATTACTTTCAAGAATTGCTCGCAAGTGACGTTTGTCGGTACACAAAAATTACCTCGGATCTCGACTTATTTCGTTTTGCGCGTATCGTTGCCCAAAGTATTGGACAACCAATAAATTACTGCGCTCTAGCAACTAAGTCTGGAATTTCTCAACCTAGAGCAAAAGCATGGCTTTCGATGTTGGAAGATTTTGGACTGGTTTATCTTCTGCCCGCATACTGCAGCACTCGACACAAACGCATAATCAAATCGTCAAAACTCTATTTTACGGATACTGGCTTGGCATCTTTTTTAAGCGGCTGGCTTACTGAGCAAGCACTAGAGGCTGGAACGATGAGTGGAGCTTTTCTGGAGAATTATGCAATCATTGAAATTTTGAAAGGCTATCGCAACATTGGACGAGAACCAAGCCTTTATTATTATCGGGATACTGATGGCAGAGAAATTGACCTCATTATTGAAGAGGCAGGGATGCTTTATCCTATAGAGATAAAAAAACAAGTTCTCCACGAGCGTCTATGATTAAAAGTTTTGACGTTCTGCCAAAGGAGGTTAGAGGAAAAGGAGCACTTCTTAGTTTCGTAAATGAAGACGTTCCTCTTTCTTCAAATGTTTCGGCAGTTCCTTTTTTTTATCTTTGACTCTTCAAATAGGAGGAAGTCGTACTTGAATAGATTATTTGAAATCTTTTCATATCTTTCCCGGCATCTTCAAAAAGAAAAGATTGGAGGGCATAGCTGAAGCCGCTTCAGCATTGGGTGGCTCAATCACAACCTATGTATGATGAAAAACCGTCATTTGCCTAGAGCTATTCCCGATATGAATTTCTAGTCAACTATAGTGCAGGAAGACAATACGGGGGGATGGGTTAAACTTGGAAACAGATTTTGCCCGAGCAGCAAGAGTTTCTCTATTTGCGGATATAAGCCTGAATTGTTGTCTTTGTCAGATCGCAAGGAGGTGTTCCTGTTGCGAGACAGTCCATGACCGAGGTCTTAGAGCGGAAATTAATTTGAAGGATATGGCGCTGAATTCCATCGTAGCAGCCTGTGGAGAGGCAGGCCCCCGTTCGAGTCGCAAACTCGAGTGAAGCCGGCCTTGGCGAAGAAGGAAGTAAGCAGCAAGAAGAGGCTATCCTTGTTGAAAGTAACAGAAAAGCCTCTGTTCACAGTTTAGATTCTAAAGTCTTATGACTCACACCTGAAACGTTCTCTTCTTGTACGGCGCTCAAAGATTAGTCTTACAATCTTTGCCTCTGAAACTCATTCCATTCAAAGATGGTGGGCTTAAGTATTCCTTCAAATGAAATGAAGGACTCTGTCAATTTTTTCAAAAAGAAAGAAGTCATACTCAATTAAATCGTAGGTCTTCCTCAACCTGTAATTTTTGTTTGAAAATTTCCTCTTTTCTTCTGAGTTTAGAAACGACCGAATCTTTATACATCAGATAACGGGAGTGCTCAGATGTGGAAGAAGATCCTTCTTGGTGCTTCCTAACCTGAGAAAACCATTCTGAATCAAAAATATCGTCAGCAAGGACATACCGGATTGCTTTTCCACGGTAGCCAATTTCAAAATACATGAAGCCTTCTGCGGCAGAAGCGGGGGCAGCTGGCGCATTGCTCCGTGCCTTATCGGGATCGTAAAGGTAACGTCCTTCGCTGACCGCTCGTGTTAAGTATTCAAAGCCGTCTTTGACGCCCGGCCCAGAATGGCCTGAGATGACGGTGAAGTCCTTGCGGCAAGGAATTTCATTTGGAGACAAATCTTTTACAGCCTCTTTCATCAATCGGAAAACTAACGCACTGGCAATCAAAGCACGCGGACCGGCAAAACGATAAAGATCATCTTCACGATATCCAATGATGCCTTCTGGTTCTTGGAAGATTAGAAAATCTTTGATATTGGAATACATTTTTATTTCAGAGCTGAAGGAAGGACTAAAGATTTAACGTCAACTTTCTTTTCCATCATTTTGTTGTCGAATAAGAAATCTTGGTCTTTTTGAAGACCTTCGATATCTTTCTCAGTTAAGGTGTTGTAATAGTTAGACCAGGATGCAAGTTTGCGTGCATCATCCATGTCTATGCCGTGCTCTTTAGCTCCTAAACTGATAGCTTCTTCAGGATTCTTTTTAATCCAGTCCAACGCTTCTCTCTGAACCTTTACTACTGTATCGAGAGCCTCCGGATACTTCTTTGCAAAATCTTCTGTAACGGTGGTGACAAGATTCACGTTAACTAAATCTTTTGCCGTTGTAATGACTTTGCTTCCGGATTTTTCGGCTTTGATAACGCCGCTTGCAGCTAATAATGCAGCCTCCACTCTACCTGCCAGCAACGCGGCCAGAGCCGTTGGTTGATCCATAGAAATAAACTCAACATCTTTGATGCTCATTCCTTCCTTATTTAAGGCGGCAACGAGCAGCTGATGAAGCACAGTACCTTTTGGTCCTACGATTTTCTTACCTTTGAGGTCTTTGATGGATTGGACGGCTCCTGGTTTTCCAACGATCGCGAAAGTGTCGGCCGGATGTGAGACACCGGTAGCAATTAAGATTTTATTGCCCACACCGTTAGCCATTAATAAAGAGGAAGTATTCATCACAGCGGAAATATCAATAGATTTTCCAGCCATAGCTTGAGTTTGTTTGGAGCCTGAAGTAATTGTTTTCCAATTTACCTTAATGTTGTCCTTTTCGAATGCTTTTTCAAGCATTCCTTTCTCTTTCATAACAATATTCTGTAGGTTGAAAGGAGCCTTTACATAAACGATATTGATTTCCTTTGGCAAATCGGCAGCGAAACAGACGGAAGCAGAGAATAATCCAGCAAAAAGTACTGATAAAGAGGTTCTCAACATGATTTAAAAAAATTAAATGAAAATGATAATGATTATCATATCAATTGTTGGAACAATTTCATATAGTAAAACATAAAAGGGTGATTTCAAAAGAAACAGGAAGTTACCTGAGCAAAAGCAGAGCGTTCTAAACGGAGAGGTGACGGTAGTAAGGAAAAAGAAGCAGAGTTAGAAAATATAGACGATAAGAAAAAGCCTCGCGTTTGGCGAGGCTTCAATTGAGAGCTAAATATTACAGTCCAAGTGCTTTTGTAGCGGCGTCAGCGGCTACATTGTTGAATAAATAGTTCTGACCTTGAACTGCTGCGCCTTTGGCATAGTAGCGGCCTGGTCTGAATACATGGTCGCCTTTAGCCGGTGCAATGAAGGCAATCTTAGCGACCCCGTTTTCATGAATCTTGAGACCGCAGTCGCGCGGGTCAACATTGGATGGAAGTGTCAAAACAACCGCGGAGGAGTTCTTGGTTGTGACAGCATTCCAGTTTCCGCTGGCAACTGCCGGCTCTCCTGTCGGTTTGCAGAAAATAGTGTCTCTTCTGACCGGAAGAATCTTGTATGTACCTGTTGTAGCTTTTGGAGCAGTCGGATCAAAAACGATGCCGTAGGCGTGAGAATCCATTCTGGATTCGTAGTTCAAGCAGTAAGGAACGGTTCTGAAGTTCTCAATGATTTCTCTAGAGGCCTTAGCATTAGTGAAGGATTCATTTACAGGAAGAACCATTTCGCCATTTACGAATTTAGTAACGGCCTGGTAAGCAATTGAGCCTTCCGGGAATTTAGCGTTTCCAACTTTTTCAGAGTCATTGCTGGTTTTGCCGTCGCGGGTCTTGAGATAGTCTGCGATTTTCTGACCGCTGACGTCTATGGCACGAAGATTCAAGTCAATGACGACAGGTGTCTTCGGGTGTCCGAAAGTGAATTGTGCATCGCCGTTTTTCAGGAATGTAACTCCAGCGGCTTTATCCAAGGCAACTTTGCCGTTTTTAGTAACTACGTTACCGGCATCGAGTTGGCTTCCAAATAAAGTGCCGGTACCTTCTTTCTGAACCAAGTTGTAGCGTGTGCCGCGTTTAGTAGCAACTTGTACGACTTCCCAAGCAGAGACTTTACGACCGTCAATCGAATAAACTTCTTTTTGAAGAATCTGGGAGGTAGTCAACGGCAGAACAGCCGGTTCCTTAGGAGAACCAAAAATATCGGAAAGAAAGTCAGCATGACTGGCTGGTGCGACTGCGAGCATGGCAGCTGCAATACCGGCTTGACAGGTAAGAACTTTTAACTTCATGAGTCATTCCTTATTCGTGTTGCAAAAGTGAGACTTTTTTATTCTGGCAATAATACTCTTTCGAAAGGCTCGCAAAAGCTTTTAAGAAAGAGCCGGCGGGCTGTGACTGACTAAAATGGTTTTGAGGACCAGGAGTATAAAAAGAAAATAACCCTTCTGTGTAATAAATTTGTCATATTGGGTATATAACATAGGGTGGTTAAGTTATTTCTAAAATTATTACTATATGGACACTTTTTTAACAGGCATTATGCTGTTCTTAATGCTTCTTGCCTCGTTTAACTTATTTGTGGGGGTAAGTAATGATGCGGTTAACTTTTTAAGTTCCGCATTAGGCTCCAGAGCAGCTTCTTTTAATAGAGTAATGTTCGTCGCGGCAGCTGGTGTGCTTTTAGGCTGTACATTCTCCAGCGGAATGATGGAAATCGCACGAAGCGGTATCTTTAATCCGACAATGTTCACCTTCTACGACGTCATGATAGTTTTCTTCGCTGTTATGATGACCGACGTTCTCCTCCTCGACACCTTTAATTCCCTCGGACTTCCAACCTCAACCACAGTTTCCATTGTTTTCGAATTGCTCGGCGGCTCTGTCATTACAGCTAGCTACAAGCTTTGGGTAACAACGGGCTCTTTAGGAGGTTTAGGAGCCTACATTAATAATGAAAAAGCTCTGAGTATCATCATCGGTATTCTTTCTTCCGTCATTATTGCTTTTACCTGCGGCGTCATTATCCAATGGATCGTCCGCATGGTTTTCTCCTTTAAATTCCAGAAGGTGTACCGTTATATCGGCGGTATTTATTCCGGTTTCTGCTTAACTGCCATTTTCTACTTCCTTGTTGTGAAGGGTGCAAAAGGCGCTTCCTTCATGACTCCGGAACTTTTGGCCTGGATTAATGCTAATACTTTCGATATTCTTCTTTATACCTTCTTAGGCACAACATTTGTCATTCAGTGCCTCATCTGGTTCTTTAATTACAATGCACTTCGTCTTGTAATTTTGGCCGGAACCTTCTCATTGGCTTTCGCTTTCGCAGGCAACGACTTGGTGAACTTCGTTGGTGTGCCGCTTGCAGCTTTGCAGAGCGTACAGATAGCTGATGCTGCTCATGCTTTGAACGGTGCTCTAACCCCTGAAACCTTTTACATGGGTGGGTTGAAAGAAAGCGTTCAAACTCCGACCATCTATCTTGTTATTTCCGGCTTAATTATGGTTGGAACCTTGTGGTTCAGCCCGAAGGCACGCCGAGTTGTTCAGACAGCTATTAACTTATCTGCCAGCGACAGAAACGAGAAAGAGCAGTTCGGCGCTACCGTAACGGGCCGTGTTATTGTTCGCTCCGCTTTGAGCGTCAATAAGATTGTTAATCAAATTCTCCCTCGTTCCGTCCTAACAGCAATTGATACCAGACTAGAAAAGCCTCGTTTGCAAAAGGGTGAGATTCCATTGCCTTTCGATCAGGTCAGAGCGTCTGTTAACTTAGTGCTGGCCAGTATTTTGATTGCAACGGCGACCTCCCTCAAGCTGCCTTTGTCTACTACCTATGTCACGTTTATGGTTGCCATGGGAAGCTCTTTGGCTGACGGTGCCTGGGATAGAGAAACAGCGGTTTATCGTATTTCCGGTGTTTTAGCCGTTATCAGCGGATGGTTCTTGACAGCCTTTACCGCCTTCATTTCCTGCGGTATTGCTGCTCTCCTTTGCTTATGGCTCGGCGCATGGTTCATGATTCCTGCGGGCTTGGTAGTTGTTACTCTTTTAATTCGTTCTAACTTCTTGGCAGGCTCCAAGAAAGAACAGCAAGCAGAAGAGTTCCTTGACGAAAACATGACCCGTGAAGAGATTAGAACTCGTCTTAACAATGCTATCGGCAAAAACCTCGAACAGACTATCAATATCTTCTCCGATGCTGTTAAGGCCTTGTTAGCGGAAGATTTGTCTGAGCTTGGACAGTGCAAGAGCCGCTCTCAGGCATTGCTCGATCGTATCGTGCGTATGAGAAGCCAATACTATCTGATGATTATTCATGGAAAAGATGGTGACTACGACGCCCGAAACTATTACTACCGTACGTTCTCCAACATGAAGGACGTGGCTCAGCTTTTAACAAAGGTAGTGAGCCAGATGGACGATCACATTGCCAACTCTCACTCTGTCTTCAAAGGCGTACTGAGAAATAATCTTCTGAAGTCCATCAGTGATTTGAAGAGTCTTCAGAAGACTTTGGATAACTTTATCCTTACGGGCTCAACCTCTGACGAAGTATTGCTGAGGCTATCCAATACAAACTTAGAAGAGGTCAATCTTTATCAGCTTGAATTGATGAAGCAGATTGATATCAATCAAATGCCTTTGCATCGTTCCGAGCTTTACTTGGCTCTTCTACAGTTCTACAGAGAAGTCGTGAACCGTTATACCGTTATTGTTCTGCTTCAGAGAGAACTAAACCATATGCTGCAGGATGAAGGTGAAGGAAATATTTCTTCTCCAACTAATCCTGAAACTACCTAATTAACTCATTAGGAAAAACAAGCCGGCAGCCAAAAGCTGCCGGTTTCGCTTTATTTTGGGAAAGTCCCCTGAGAAGATCGAGAAAAATCGGAGGATTTTGCTTAAAAATCTAACAGGAATAAGAAAAGAAGGTTGAGGTAAAGGCTTCAGATTAAAATAGAGTCTAAATGGAGAACCGTGCATAATGGATACCAAAGAGCTAAAACTTCTGCCACTAGGCACATCAGATTTTTCGGTGCTTAGACTTCGTGATCAAATATACGTTGATAAGACAGAGCTGATTTTTGAGATGGCTCGTCTTCCTGAGAAGTTCTTTTTGGCTCGTCCCAGAAGATTCGGAAAGTCACTCCTTATTTCTACTTTTGAATCGTTATTTAAATTTGGCTTAAGAGATTTTAAAGATTTGGCCATAGAGAAATTATGGAAGGAGAAAGAAACATTCAACGTTGTAAGGCTTGATTTCTCGTTACTGAAAGATTTCGATAGTTCAGAGTCTTTCCGAGATAGATTTAACGCCCATATCGCCAATAAATTTTCTTCTTATGGATTTGTTTTTAAACCTGATATAAATCAAGAAGTTAGCGATCAACTTGCTCATTGGATGGAAGCTCAAGAGTCCAATTCTTTGGTACTTTTAATAGATGAATACGATGCTCCGTTAACTTCTTGTCTTAACAGCAAAGAGTTGTTCGAAGATATCAGGAGAATCCTTTCAGGCTTTTATTCGGTTCTGAAATCAAATGATCGAGTTCTTCGTTTTTTATTCATTACAGGTATAACAAAGTTTAATAAAATCAACATTTTTTCTGAGCTCAATAATTTAACTGACTTGACTCTGAGCCCAAGATTTGGAACTTTGCTTGGTTATACACGAGAAGAAATTCAACAATATTTCAGTGGATATCTTGAACGCTCAAGCTGTTGTCTGAGCCTTTCGGAAGAAGAATTATTAAACGAGTTAATCGTTCATTACGATGGGTTTTGTTTTGAAAGAACCGCAAAACAAAAGGTATTTTCTCCTTGGTCTTTGTTGAAGTTTTTCTCAGAGCCGGAGAGCGGCTTTTTGGATTATTGGTTTGAGAGCGGAGGAAAGCCAGCTGTATTGCTGGAATACTTAAAGTCACACTCGTTGAGGAATCCGGAAGAATATGGGCGTATCAAAACGATTTCTCTTTCATCAATTTCCGGAGCATCCGATGTGGAAACTCTTTCTGATTTGGGGCTCTTGTTCCAAACCGGATATTTGACTATCAAAGCTGTTCAGGATGGAGAAACTGTCTATCTGGATTATCCAAACTTGGAAGTAAGCCGGGCCATGGCTCAACTCTACGTTGAGTTAATGCTAAATGGAAGAGTGGCTGGACAAGTAGGAGCCGGATCGATTGTAAAAGTTCTTTCCGAAGAATCTGCAGAATCGGTATTTCATATTCTTAACCGTTTGTTCTTGTCGATTGACTACCAAAGATATCCAGTCAGAGATGAAGCTTCTCTGAGAGCTTTTATTCAGGTATACCTTGCTGGCGCTGGACTAAAGCCAAAAATCGAACATCATAATGCTTACGGCAGAAGTGACTTGGAAGTTGCCGTATCAGACAGATATTGGACTTTTGAGTTAAAGATAGTTCGAGAAGGAGAGAGGTCTCAAAACAAGCTTGAAGAAGGCTTGGAGCAAATGATTAGAAAACACTACGGTGAACAAGCCCGGCAAAGAATTGTTAAACAGGTAGTGCTTGTTTACTCAATCAAAGAACGGCAATTCGTTAAATGGCAAGAGTTGAAAAATTAAATATCTTATCAAAATAGACTCCGCCGTTCTAAGATATTTTTGGTCGGTTAAACGTGCTCTAATCTCTAGAATCTCTTTCCAAGGAAAAGGTTGATACCTATGTCTCGGACATCCTTGGATTTGGAGCCCCACGCTTCAATACCTCCGTAAAATCCAGTCGTTTGATCGAAACTGACCTGGAAAGATCCTTCGATAGAATCTTTATGAAATCTGTCAGATTCGGCAAAAAATCTCGGAGAGGCATCGGCAAATTTTGTATAAATCTTAGCCGGACTGGTTGTATAGCTATGACGCCAACCAATCCATACATCTGAGGTTATAGAGGTTTGCTTGAGTTGAGTGTTTCCTTGAAGTTTCAGGCCGAGCAAGCTTGAAAAGTTTCCTCTCTGATGGGAGGCAATCGTTTGTGGAATGCCTGAGCCTTTTTCCGTGAAAGAAGGCGTTCTTGACCAGTTGAAATCAGCCAATACAAAAGGACCTGCTTTAATGGTTTCTGGACCGGTTAAGTATTCAGCACCAGCTTGAGAACTGAATCCAATGCCTACCCATTGGCTTTTGTAAGCACTGCCTAATGACTTTCTTGTTGCTTTGGCGTCATTGCCTGCGACAAATACAGAGCCAAAAAATGTTAATCCATCAATCTGTTGCGGCAAATATTGAGCCTCAGCTCCAATCAAAAATCTGGTTGAGTCATATTTGCTTCCGCTATTCTTTTCCTTTAGCTGTAGTTGGGTTGCTCCGATGAAGACTCCGACTTTGACCTGTTCAGAAATTTTGGTTCTATAACCGCCTACTACGCCGTATTGATAAGTCCTAGAACCGTTGAGAAGGGTGGAACTGTCGGAAGAGCCTCGATTACCTAAAGCTTTAATCCAATAACCGTCCTCAGTTCGGCAGGAGAAGAGAAGGTTGTTAATGGTTCGAAGCTGCTCTAAGTCTGCCTTCTGAGTATTTAAATACAAATTTGGTAAAGTGTTTTGGAGAAGATTGGTAATCTCATTGCTCCCAGCGTCTGAAAAGTCTAGTAACTCTATAAAGTTACGCAAACCTGGGCTCAAGGAATTTTGAGACGCTGCTGCATAGAGTGCACCCCCGAGGGACTTTTGAGCTGGTGAATTAGCGTGTCGAGAGTAACTGTCAGAAGCTCGTAAAATTTTTAAAGTGAAGAAATCTTTATCCTTTTCTAATTTGACTTCTAATGTTCCGGAGTTTTTGAAGAGTCGAATCTCCGTTAAATCCAGCGTTAATTTTGCGGGATCGGATACATCGATAAAGTCCGGAAGATTGAATTTATAAAGACTGTTATTGACGTAAAACCCACTTTCTAATCCCACTAAGACATTCCCTTCTATTTTTGCTTCATGAAGTACTTTCAGACTGTTGTGTTTACCTTCATTGCTAACAAAGATGAGGAGATTTCCTGTCGGGCTTTGGATGTATTCACCTACAGTGAACGGATCAACAAAATCACCTGGGATAAATGCACCGTGATTGATAACCTTGTTGTTTACCGTTCCGTTACCTAAGAGAACAGCTCCGTCTTGAATTAAGACGGAACTATTTACTAGAGTTCCTCCTGAACGATCAGCCCGCTTACTAATATCCAAAACGCCTCCTTCGACAATTGTTGGAGCCGAATAGGTATTTGTGCCTGATAAAACTAAAATGCCGTTGCCTTGTTTAATCAATCCCGGCTTTAGACCGGTAAAAGTTGAGGTTGCTCTAAACTTTCCTTCTTTGTACTCATCGTGATGGTACTTATCGTCCCAAAGCCTTTCCGAAATATCGTTATTGAAGAAGGCGGTATGGCCTTGAGTATTGAATTTTTCAAAGGCAAACTTTTCACTGCCGAATTCTGAATAAGAGCGGATGTCTTCTGCCTTCATTCGGTTTACGTCCAAACGTGCAATTCCGTTTACTGCTTTTCCGGCGTCAAGCAAGCCTTGACCGAATACTTCTTCTTTGGTTACCTTGGCGAGTCTCACATACTTATCATCGAGTTTTTCAGAACCGTCGTTCTCATAGTGGTCCTCGATGAAATATTTGATAAGTGAATCCAAGGAATATGTTGGCCAGGAATCGGGATCAGCTTGGTAGGTTTCCGTGATAGCCTTAATAAGCTGGTCTTTGGTAGGTCTATTATCCGAAAGGTAATAAAAAACCAAAACTGTTTCTATCGAATTATCGAAACCAACCAGAATGTCTGGGCATTCAATGTTACTGTTGGCTGTTGTAAGTAATGTATCGGCCAGTTGTTTTCCTGTCATCCATGGAAATGCCTGAGCCACTAGGGCAGCAGCCCCGGAAACTTGAGGAGCTGCCATAGAGGTACCGGATTTGAAGACGTATTTTTCGTCAACAACGTTTGCCGCCCAAATATTGCTTCCGGGCGCTGTAATAGTAAAAAGTTCAGCTCCGCGGGCAATGTTTGAAAATAAGGATAGACCGCTTGGTCCGAAAATAATCTTTCCGTTTTCTCGGCGTGTATCAAGAGGATTGGCAGAAACAACGGTAATCCAATTTCCAAGTTCAGAACCGTAATACCGCGGAAGCATTCCGTTAAATGACGGATGAATCCATCCGTCATTGGCGGCAGCTATAACAGCAAGGCTATTTGGATTATTTAGGGCCCAGTTGACAAGGCTTCCTGAGTGTGGACGCTCTCCCATGACCTGCGAAAGCCTTTTTGCTTCTTCAACTGAGTAAAGCTCTCCGGTTGGTAAAGTGTCTTTATGGAGTTCAGCAGCAGTCCAGCTATTATTAAGAATTTTGAGATTGGGATGATCTTGGAAGAAACGTTTGTCATCCGGATAATAAAAGTCTCTAAGTCCGATGTAGACCTGACCGATTACATCTGCATCAAAGGCCACGCCGTGCATGCCTTCGTTGTCTTTTTTTGCTGCCATGATAGAGGCAACATGTGTCCCATGGCTAACAGAGTCATCCCAAATAGTTGGAAGTGGAATTTGACTGCCGTCTTTGTCCAAAGCTTCGAATACCTCAAATTTTCCCGATAATTCCGGATGGTAGGATTGCATTTCCGTGTCTAATAATCCAACCAATATGCCTTTGCCTGTGAATCCTTGCGCATAAGCCGAGGCAGCGTTGATCAGGTCCAAGCCGTTCGAGGCATAGTACTCCGTGGTTTTAAAATCTTGTTCTGTTGTTGCACTGGCGGCAATAGGAAAAAGTAAAGCAGAAAAGAAAGACAAAACATGCAGCTTTAAAGCCGGAGAAAATTTTCTTTCGACACTAGTTCCCGCAGTATGAGGTTTTGAAAGAAGAATGTTTCCTTGTGCAATTTTTTTATAGTTTAACCGGGGAAAAAAGCGATTCCTCATTCCGTCCTCCTTGGGCTGCTTTGTCAAATGGTAACTAAACTAACTTCACAAAGCCCTTCGGAATTTCCCGATGAATCCAAGCCTTGGAGGAACCTTGGCGTGAGTTAAAAATGCATTGTTGAAAGACCGAGAAACGGAAGAAAGGTAATGCCAATGTTCTCAAACAGAGGTTCTGTTTTAATTCCTGATGGTAGCCATAGATGAAATGCCATGTAACGAACCAAGATTGAGCTTATATAATGAAAATGACCAGACAGGAAACTCCTATGGATACGGAACTATTGAAAAGCTTGCCGCTCGGTACGTCTTCATTTGAAGCTCTTCGAAATTTCAATGAAATTTATGTAGATAAAACTAGGTATATCCACTGTCTTGCCTCACGCCGAGGGAAGTTTTTTCTAGCTCGGCCGAGAAGATTTGGAAAATCCTTATTGATTTCCACGTTTGAGTCTTTATTCAAGTATGGACTGAGAGACTTTCATGGTCTCGAGATTGAAAAACTTTGGAAAGAAGATAAAAACTACCAGGTTGTGAGATTAGATTTTTCTGAAGTAAAAAGTTTCCGAAATATAAAAGAGTTTGACCTCCAATTTCACGATTTAATAGTTGAAGCTTTTGCACCTTACGGATTTCGTTTTGAACTTTACGGCACATCGCTCATAAGCCAGTTGTCTACTTGGTTTAAGAAGCAGCCTTTGAGTTCTGTAGTGTTGTTAATAGATGAGTACGATGCTCCGCTTACCGCGTGCTTAGATAGAAAAGAGCTTTTTGAAGATGTTCGAATAGAACTTTCTCGTTTTTACGCAACGTTAAAATCAAACGATGCTGCCTTACATTTTTTGTTCATTACAGGAATAACAAAATTCATTAGGACTAGCATTTTTCCGGAATTAAATAATTTATCGGACATATCGTTTGCCGCGGAGTTTGGCTCACTCCTTGGCTATGCACGTCAGGAAGTTAAGAAGTATTTTCTTGGGTATTTAACATCTGCTTCCGAGAAGTTAGGCCTCGATAGGGAAAGACTTCTAAAAGAGCTGACGGACCACTATGACGGTTTTTGCTTTGAAGAAACAGCAAAACAAAAGGTATTTGCACCTTGGTCTTTGTTGCATTTTTTCTCATCACCAGAAAGAGGCTTGAAGCAATATTGGTTTGAGAGCGCGGGGAAGCCTAATGTCCTAGTTAAATTTCTTCACTCACACACTTTGAAAGAGCCAGAAGAATATGGCAGTGGGAAATCTTTGGCTCTAAAAGTATTGGGCGGATCATCGGATGTTGAAAACTTATCCGATATAGAGCTCTTGGTTCAAGCCGGATACTTGACCATCAAGAAAATCCAAGGAACAACAGCCTATGTAGATTATCCAAACCTTGAGGTAAGGACGGCAATGGATCAACTTTATCTGGAAAAATGTTAAAAGGAAAAACAGTAGAGCACAGTGGGCAGAGTGCCGACGGAAAGCTCAAAGAAGCCGAAAAACAAATTAAAGAGCTCCACCGGAAGACCGTTTCGAATTGAAGTGAATGGCAATAGTTTTCTCTTCCGGAAAAAACACATCTTCTATATGGTGTGTTCCGTACTTTCTTACGAAAGATGTTGACGGAAAGTCCCATATAGTCAATGAAGCCTTGATGCTTGCTAACAATTAGCTAATGTAGCCAAGCATAAAAACTTGTTCGGTTAATACCGAGCAGAGATTAGGTCAAAGGTTGGCCGACAAACTACCAAAAATTAGAGCCCGCTTGCAGCGGGCTCTAAAGTCAGGGAAGGCTATTCTTTAGCTGTTGTCTGAACTTGTTCTAAAACGAACGGTTCTTCAGAAACTGTCTTCTTGATTCTCTTTCTGCCTAACTTCGGCTTCTGAACCTCTACAGTTGGTTCATCAGTTGCCTTGGTAGATACAAGTTCAAGTTTTGGTTCCTCAGCTGATTTAGCTTTCTCGGCAGGCTTAGCTGCTGGTTTTTCTTTGGCTGTTTCTACCTGAGTGGGGATAGACTCCAGGACAGGAGCAGAAGTTTCGATAGGCGCTGGAGCGTGAGCAGTAGCATCCGTTGATTTTTTCACTGCTTCTGGTTCTGTCTTAACTTCCTGCTTGGGTTCTTCCTTAACGGGCTGCGCCGGAACCGAAGATTCCGCCTTGAAGCTGATTTCATGAGCGGGCTTGTGAATTTCCGGTAAAGAAGAAGTTTCAGCCTGCTGAGCCGGAGCAGCCTCTACAGTTTTTACTTCTGCGGATGGTTGTACCTGTTCAGTGTTTTTTTCAGTCTGCGGCTTTCTTTCTCCCCTGCCTCTGCGTGTTCTGTACGGATTGTGTCTGAATTGTTTTTCAGGCTTTTCTCCGAGAGATAAGTCAGAAACATTAACGGATGGAATTTCTGAAGACGGTACAGAAACTGTTGCGGCTTCTTGATGCGGAACGAAAGCGTTAACCTGATCCATCACTGCGACTTCAACGGCGGCTGTAACCGGGTCAACCGCAACCGGCGGTTTTGGAGTTTCAACCTGGTCAAATAATTCTGCCTTTTCCTTTCTGGAGCGTCTTGGCTTTCTGGCAGGGGCCGTTTCAGCAGCCGGAGCAGAGGCTTTGACTTTATTATCAGATTCCTTTGACTGAGCAGGAACATTGACGGAGTCAGTTTGCGGTTTAATTACTTCTGCCGCAACTAACGAAGTTGCAGTGACTTCCGCTTCATCGTTGGAGGGAAGGGAAGCCGGCACATTTGCAATTTCTTTTGTGCGTCTTGACTGCGGCTGAGCCTCTTTTTCAGAGCGTCTCTGAAGTTTTGTTTCTTCCGGTTTGCTCTCTGGAGCAGGAGTTTGCTGAGGCATGGTTTCGGCTTTCTTAGAAGCTCGTCTTTCCTCACCTCTGTCTCTCTTGCCTTCGGCTTTAGAGGCAGAACGAGAAGGTTTTTCTGCTTTTTCAGAACGATCGGATCTATCTTGCTTAGCCTGATCTCTGCCTTTGGCAGCATTCTTTCGTTCTGCTCTTTCGGCTCTTGTCGGTTTAGCTTTTCTTTCCTGAGCCTTAGAAGTCTTCTGTTCCTTGCGGCTCTTAGCTTTTTCCTTCTTAGCCTGTTCTTCCGTAGATTCTTCGGCTCCGGTAAAGAAGCTGATAACCTTTTGCCAGAAAGATTGTTTCTTTTCTTTCGGCTGAGCTTTGCTCTTGGAGTCAACATGCTTCGGAGCTTCTTCGCGGGCTGGAAGTCCTTTGATAACAGGGACTTGTTTAGGTCTGTCGGAAGTATGCTGTTGAGGAGCTCTGGAGTAAGGCTCATCGGTTTCGGCTTCAAAGCTTTCAACTCTTTCGTAGCTTGGAAGGACCGAATCAAGTCTTTCATCATCAGGACGAATTCTTTCGATCTGATAATGAGGAGTTTCTAAGTTCTTGTTTGGAATCAAGAAAATCTTAATCTTGTGACGAGATTCAATCTTGGCGATATCGTCTCTCTTTTCATTGAGAAGGAATGTGCCGACATCAACCGGGACCTGAGCCTGCATAGCGGCTGTACCGTCTTTAAGAGCTTCTTCCTGAAGAATACGAAGAACTTGAATTGCACTGGATTCTGTGTCGCGGATAACACCGACGCCGTTGCATCTCGGGCAGGTGATGTGGCTGCCTTCATACAATGTCGGACGTAGTCTTTGACGGGAAATTTCCATTAAGCCGAAGCGGGAAATCTTGGCAGCTTGGACGCGGGCTCGGTCGTTCTTGAGCTCCTCTTTCATCTTCTGCTCAAGCTCTCTTTGATTGTTCGGATTCTCCATATCAATGAAGTCGATAACAATCAAACCGCCGAGGTCGCGCAATCTCATCTGGCGGGCTACTTCTTCGGCAGCTTCCATATTGGTCTTGAAAGCTGTCTCTTCAATATCGGCGCCTCTGGTGGACTTGGCTGAGTTAACGTCGATAGCTACTAAAGCTTCGGTGTGGTCGATAACGATAGCGCCGCCGGAGGGAAGAGGAACCGTGCGGGAATAAGCCGTTTCAATCTGTTTTTCCACTAAAAAGCGGGTAAACAGAGGAATGTCGTCGTGATATCTCTTGACTCTGTCGACCATGTCCGGCATGACATGGCTCATAAATTGACGGGCCTGTTCATAGATTTCGTCGGTGTCAATGAGAATTTCGCTGATTTCCGGCTGGAAGTAGTCGCGGATGGCGCGAATCACCAGGTTGCTTTCTTCCACGATCAAGAAAGGAGCCGGATTGACTCTCTTCAATGGTCTGCCGTTGATGGTGGCGGTATCAACGATGTTGCCTTTGCCGTCATCGTACTGCGGCTTAGCTGCATCATCAATCGCTTCCCACAGTTTAAGAAGATAATCCAAGTCCCATTGAAGCTCTTCAACGCTTCTGCCGATACCGGCGGTACGAGCGATAAGGCTCATGCCTTTCGGGTGCTGAAGCTTGCCGAGGTTTTCTTTGAGCTCTTCTCTTTCTTCGCCTTCAATGCGGCGGCTGACGCCGCCTCCGCGTGGATTGTTCGGCATCAAGACAAGATAGCGGCCAGCCAAAGAAATGAAGGTTGTCAGAGCAGCGCCCTTGTTTCCTCTTTCTTCTTTTTCAACTTGAACGATGAGTTCCATGCCTTCGGAAACGGCTTCCTTGATAGTAGCTGTTCTGTAGTCGACACCTTCGTTGAAATAGGCTTTAGAGATTTCTTTAAAAGGCAAAAAGCCGTGTCTTTCTTCTCCATAGTCTACGAAGCAGGCTTCCAGAGAGGGTTCAACACGGGTAATAATACCTTTGTAAATATTTGACTTTCTTTGTTCGCGGGCAGACGACTCCAGATCCATGTCGATCAGTTGTTGGCTGTCAACGATACAGACACGCAGCTCTTCAGGATGCGTGGCATTAAATAACATGCGCTTCATTGGGCACTCCTCGATCACTGACGCGGATCACAGGCGTGCTGAAAGAATATGTCTCTAGGTGAAAGATTGATGAGGACGTTTAGTTAAAAGGTAAGCTAGTAATTTGTGGGCATCCGCTGAGCTTTCCGTTTCAGATTTTATGCATAGAGAGATAGGCCCCCAAAGGATTCTTGGATCCCGGGCCGGAATTTCTCCCCTGTTGGAAACGCTCAATTACTTTCCTCTACCAGTTAAAAAACAATAACAACAACTACAACTTCTAGTTCTTCTCTGCCTGCAGCATCAACCGGACGCTGCACAGCAAAACAAAAAATATTCTTTACAGCAAGACGTTCTAATAAAAGAAACGCCACCGAAGATCCATTGAGAAATTGTTCTCGAATCTCTCGGATTTATGTTCAACATTTTGCGTGATGAGCTGTCCGGGATCTCAATTTCCTAGCAGGCGGAAATTAAAGTTGTCCGAAAAGGCTACAATCAACGCTTACGAGCGACGAGAATTATTAGTGACAACAACGTGTCTTATATCGAGCTTTGAGGCCTAAGCACAAGAGCTTTATAGTCTTAGCGGCACCTTCAAACGGCTAATAATTTGTCTCGGATGAGGATTTTAAAACAAATGAGCACAGAGCGCCATCTGCAAAAAAAAGCAACGGACAAAGAAGTTACGAATAGAAAACGGCCTGAGGCAAAAGGCCGAACAAGGAAAGGCAAAGATATCCTGGAGCAAATCCGTTCTGCCCAGAAGGAGCAGAAGCAAAGAGTCCAAAAACAACAAAAGCCTGTCGGGCCGTCTAAGCTTGAACCTCAAAATTTGAAAGCTCGTTTAGTGACCGTTTCACCGGCCAATGACGGTCAGCGATTGGATAACTTTTTGATTACTTTATTAAAAGGCGTGCCGAAGTCTCATATCTACCGTATGGTCAGAAACGGTGAAGTCCGAATAAATAAAGGCCGAGTAAAAGTAGAAGCTAGACTAAAAACCGGTGATTTGGTTCGTGTTCCTCCTATTCGCGTGGAAGAAAAGCCTAATACCTATGTTCCTCCGATTAAATCGGAAGACATGCCCAACATTCTTTTTGAAGATAAAGATATTCTTATTGTAGAAAAACCTGCGGGCATGGCTTGTCATGGCGGAAGCGGCATTTCTTACGGTTTAATCGAAAGAATGAGAACGACTTTCGGACCGGATCAATTTTTAGAATTGGCTCACCGGCTCGACAGAGATACTTCAGGAGCGATTATTCTTGCAAAATCAAGAAAAGCTCTTGTTCGTCTCCATGAAATGATGCGTGAAGGCGAGGTTCAAAAGGTTTACCTTACCTTAGTCAAAGGAGATTGGGTAAACGACAGACAGCACGTCAAACTTCCTTTGCATAAATTTTTAACGGCCTCCGGAGAAAGAAGAGTCAGGGTTGATAAAGAAGAAGGGCTGCCGAGCCACAGCATTTTTACTTTGATTGAAAGATTCGGACAGGTTTCTTATTTGGAAGTTGAACTGAAGACGGGGCGCACTCATCAAATTCGTGTCCATGCTCAAGCTTCAGGCTTTCCGTTGGTGGGAGATGACAAATACGGAGATTTTGAATTTAATGCCAAAGTCGAGCAAGGACTGTTGGGAGTTCCGTTTAAGAGAATGTTCCTTCATGCACATCGACTAACATTCAATCACCCAATCTCCGGGGACAAACTCATCATCGAAAGTCCGCTGCCGGCAGAATGCAAACAACTTATTGAAGTATTAGAGAAAAATGCAAAATAAGAAAAAACTCCTTATTTTTGATTTTGACGGAACTCTTTTTGATTCCATTAGATATTTGTCAGAGGCGGAAGTAAACGCCGTCAATGAAATGGGATGGAAACCGATTACCTTAGATTTCGCACGTAAAACTATCGGTCTCAGTCTTTCTGTTATTTATGAGCAAGTATCCGGCGACAAGTCTCTTTCCAAACTGCAGGAATTCACAGACAGATTCAATAAGTATTTCTTTGCCCGAGCAAAAGAAGCAGGTTATTTCGATGGAATTGAAGAAATGCTTGCTTCTCTTAAGGAGAAAGGCTTTATTTTGACCATTGCGACGGGAAAGGGCAGGGCAAGCCTTGACCGTTTGGATAAGATGCTTGGGTTTGATAAGTACTTTGATTTCAATATCTGTCCGTCAGAATCTGAACCAAAGCCATCCCCTCAGATGGTCAATAAATTGCTGAAAAAATATGGCTTAAAACCGGAAGATGCGGTTGTGATTGGCGATTCTGAACATGATTTAAAGATGGCTCAGAATGCCGGTGTTGATACCGTTGCCGTTTCCTACGGCGCAATGAGCAGAAAAGAGCTGGAACAGTATCATCCGACTAAGATTGTGAACACGGTTCAAGAACTTCAGAAAACTCTTGAAGAATTGAAATAGAGGAGGTGCGCCTGTATCGTTGATCGACACAGGCTACCGGTTTCTTCTTGCCGGCTTCTGAGGTCCGAGAATTCCGAAAATTGAAGGCAATTTCGGCAGTTCCGGGTTTTCTTTTTTCCACTGCTCTACGGTCTTGGTTTTAATAAATTCTTCCGGGCCTGTGATGTCCATTGCAACGAGTACTCGTGTCTGAGGACTGCAGGAGGCCAAAAGATCTTTGAGCATTTGATTATTTCTATACGGAGTCTCAATAAACAACTGAGTCTCTCCGGAGCCAAAGGTACTTCTTTTGTCCAAGTCTTTAATGGTCTTGGATCTTTCCGGTTCTTTTATCGGAAGATAACCGCAGAATCTGAAATTCTGACCGTCCATGCCGGATGCCATTAAAGCCAAAATCATTGAGCAGGGGCCTACCAGAGGACGAACTCGATAGTTCATTTCTTGGGCTTTCTGAGCAACTTGTGCCCCGGGGTCGGCAATGCCGGGGCAGCCTGCTTCGCTGACAATCCCAATGTCATGGTCTGCTGCCAATGGCTCAAGCCACTTTTTAACTTGAGCCGGATCGGGCCGGTGACCTATCTCTACGATACTCAGTTCAGCAATAGGTTTAGGGTGTCCGATTTTCTTTAAGAAAGCACGGGCAGACTTGGCGTTCTCAGCCAAGAAATAATCCAAACGTTTTGCTGTTTCGATTGTCAAGGCCGGCAGAGATTCTTCTGCAGGGCTATCCGAAATCGGAACGGGAAGCATAAAGAGGCAGCCGGCCATGAGATTTCCTTATTTAAGTCCGGGGAGAACTTCGATGCCGCATTTTTCCAGCATGGAAGTCAATTCAATTAGACCTAAACCAATAATGGCTGTTGGGTCGTCAGACTGGAAAGAGGAGATTAAGCAGATCCCGAGTTTTTCTAATTTGGCGGAACCTGCACAATTGAACGGTTGTTCGAGGTCAACGTAGGCTTCAATCGTTTCTCTCTTGAGCTCTTTCATCTTGATGGTTGTATCGACAACAGCAGAGTGGCCTAAACCGTTTGCATCGATAACGGTCATTGCCGTATGGAAAATTAAGGTTTTACCGGACATTTCCTCGAGCTGCTTGATGCAGTTTTCTCTGTTGCCTGGTTTACCGACGCATTTCCCTTCCAGATCCAATACTTGGTCGGAACCGATGACGACACATCCCGGATGTTTCTGTGCGACGGCACGGGCTTTTAGGCGCGATAAGCGTAAAGATAAATCTCTCGGACTTTCCTCTTTGAGCGGAGTTTCATCCACCTGAGGGGAGTCGGTGGTAAATTTCACATGTAATCTTCCCAGCAATTCTTTGCGGTAAGGAGAGCTGGAGCCAAGAATTAAAGAGGGTTTTGAAGTCATAGTTAGGCCATTTGTTGTAAACAGGCCTTATTTTAAAACCGGAAAAATCGAAAAAAGGAACGCAAATGACAGAGTTACTCAAGTCGACCGACTATGTAGATGTATACAGAATGTCCAGAGATAAAAGGAAGATCGAAGGCAAAGTCAGAGTCGGCGATATGAAAAGATTGGCAGAAACTGCATCCAATCATGACGATATTTTCGATTATGTTATTACCGGCATGACAGGAAAGTTAGGCTGGCCCGGTGCAATTATGGAACTTCACGGAAAAGTTGCCGTGCCATGCAACCGCTGCAACGATCCTGTAGAGGTTCCTATTGATAGGGAAGTAGTCTTTAGATTTGCTAAATCCGAGGAAGAAGCCGACACCATTCCTATCGAAGAAGATGACGACACTGAAGTTGTCGTCGGCAGCGAAAAACTTAATGTGATGGACTGGATTGAAGAAGAAATTATTCTTTCTATCCCGTTGGTTCCATCTCATGATTATGCTTGCCTGGATAAAGAGAAGTTGAATAAAGATGATGAACTGGGAGAAAAGGAAAATCCTTTTGCAAAATTAAAAGGCATAAAATTCGGCAAATAATCTTCAGAAAATTTTTTATTTTTTTGCAGGCTCTATTCGTGGGCCTGTTTTTTTACCTTAGAAATCAGACAATCCGAAACTTAATGTTGGCAGAGCGTTGACAAATATGTCAAGAAACTGACGATGTTTGTAATTTTGCTTTTTCCATCATTCCCAAGGAGGAAGAAAGGGAAACCAAGCAGAGTAATACGATTTTGAAGGAGAAATAGCTTGTTCATTTGCTAACAAAAATGTTAAAAGACGCGGAAAAGTCTTTTAAATAAGTAAAGTTTTTACATTTTTATTTATTGCGAATTGTTGCTTTTAAACAACTTTGGGAAATCTGATTTGTACGTTAAGTCCAAAGTCATTTAACTGAAATTAGTACCCCCTGGATAAGTAATGATTTTTGTTTGACCTATTAATTTTGCATCTTTTCTCAAAACAAGAAGATTTAATTTTATTGAATTTTATAAATAATTCTCTTGAATCCTCTTAAGCAAGATTATTGAAGAAAAATTAGGTAAAGAAAAAAAGAAAATCCTTTTAATTTGTAATGTTAGTTCTGTGAACCGGTTTCAATTGTCATACAAATATTTGGGATTCTACGAATTTTGGGAGAAAACTCGAATTACATCTTGCAACATCCACACCCTAATGGGTATGAAAAACAAGAGACTTATACCGTTTGAAATCTGAGGAATAGTTATGTCATTAGAAAAATCATTACTTGCTTTGGATGAAAGACTTCCGTTCTGCAATACCTATACAGACCTAATCATATTTGATTAAATCTGCCGCTTGCTTCCTGCTTCTTCGAAGACGGTTTCACTCGAGTCATTCGACTCGAGCCAGAGCCTTCCTCTCCACAGGCTGTCACGGTGGAACTCACCGCCATATTCTTCAAATTTATCGCCGCATTAAGGTCTCGGTTATGGTCGGTTCCGCAACCGGGGCATTTCCATTTGCGAACCGACAAAGGCAACGATTCGAGCTTATAGCCGCAAACAGAACAGGTCTTGCTGCTTGGGTAGAACCTATCCGCAACTACTACCTTGCCGCCCCGCATTGCCGTCTTGTACTGCAGTTGTCTGCGAAACTCGTAAAAACTCATGTCAGCAATAGCTCTGGACAAATGACGGTTTTTCATCATACCGCTCACGTTTAAATTCTCAATCCCGATACTGTGAAAGCGGCGAGTCAAATCCGTCGTC
>NZ_CABSJB010000030.1:0-32278 GCF_902477955.1 uncultured Turicimonas sp.
TCCAAAGTCATTACCTAGGTAGTTTGACCTTGATCAAACTTTCTTCAGATTTTTTTATGTTTAGGTAGAAACCACAGGTTCTGCCTAATTACCGCATTAAGGTATATAGACACAAAAGTAAACCAAGATCTATTCAATCAATGCACTTTCTTTCCAATAAAAATAATAAGTTAGCGTTATTCTTTGAACAACTTCTGAATAGAATTCAATTGGTTGCATATATGAAAGTTTTGAATTCCTCCTGCGAACAAACCAAATAAAAAGCAATAACTCTGTACGAATAATTTAAGCCTCCTAAATTTTTCATCTAGGAGGCTCAAATTCTTGACTAGCATTGGCTAGTGGATCTTAATGCTAGGATTTACATAAGGAATAACCAGGTAAGCATCAAGAAAATTGGAATCAGTATGCCGTAGGACCAAATCATATAGCCGAAGAATGTCGGCATCTTGATTCCTCGGTTCTGGACAATGGAAACAACCATGAAGTTCGGAGCATTTCCAATGTAGGTCATCGCGCCCATAAATACGGCACCCATAGAGATAGCCATCAAAGTATGAGCTTCTTTTGTCATCAAGAGCTGAGGATCGCCGCCGGCCAAATTAAAGAAGGCAAGATAAGTCGGAGCGTTATCCAAGAAGCTGGAAAGCATACCTGTGAGCCAGAAAAATGCTGCGTTAACCGGCTGACCATCCGCACCCGTTACCAAAGAAACTAACGGTGCGAATGCGCCTTCGTGACCTGCACGAAGCATTTCCAAGACAGGAACGATCGTCACGAAGATGCCGAAGAACAGCTTGCCGACCTCGAGAATCGGTTCCCAACTGAACTGATTGGCTTCGCGGTATTCTTTTCTAGTCACTAAAAGAGAAAGGATGCCGGCAGTTAAGAAAATTCCGTCACGGATTATGGATTCAAGAGCCAAATGAACGCCAAGCACATGGTACTCAACCCCTGTCTTCCAGAAGCCGGACATAAGAACAGCACCGACGATACAGGCGAGAAGGATAAAGTTAACCGAGCCTTCAATGCCGAACGGAATCTTCTCTTTCGTTTCTAGAAGAGAAGGATTGGCTTTAACTTCTTTATTGAAGAGGATGGTATCAACAAGAAAGTAAACGCACAAAAGAAGACCAACCGCAAGTCCGGTGACAAGCAAAAGATGCTCAGCAGTCCAGAAGAAAGTTACGCCGCGAAGGAAGCCCAAAAACAGCGGAGGATCGCCTAAGGGAGTAAGAGAACCCGCGATGTTGGCAACAATAAAGATGAAGAAAATATAGGTATGCATCTGATAGTGACGCTTTTTGTTAGCCTCAATCAAAGGTCTAATAAGAAGCATCGCAGCGCCTGTCGTTCCCATAAAGTTAGCAAGGACTGCACCAACCAAAAGGAATCCTGTATTCAAAACCGGGCGCCCCAAGAAAGAGCCTCTTAAGTGAATACCGCCGGCTACCACATACAAAGAGCCTACGAAAATAATAAACGGCACATAGTCGCCGATGAGAGCATGTGCGAGAGCTTGAGTACTGGTTGTGCTGTCGAAGAAAATATAAAGAGGCACAGCACAAAGAATTGCCCACATAAGAGCAACTTTTCCGTAGTTCTTGTGCCAAAAGTGCGCAAAAAGCAATGGTCCCAGAGCGATGCTCAACAAAATGCCGGCAAACGGCACTGCCCACCATAAAGAAAGAGATGCTCCCGGGAGAGAAGCGTGGGCATTAAGCGGCAAAAGTCCCAGCATCAACGCGGATGCCAAAACCGTAGATGTCGAAGATTTCATTAATGCTTCCTAAAAATTAAAATTAAGCCTTCGCCTCTTGACATTCATCAAGCTCGAAGACCTCTCTTAAGTACTTCAAATATGATTCGTCCTCACACATGCTCTTGCTTGGAGAATCGGATAATTTTGCAACCGGTTGTCCGTTGCAGCGGACTAATTTAATGACGTTCTGTAATGCAGGGTAACCCAGATCGTTAACCAGGTTGGTCCCAATACCAAAACCTAAATTGATCTTGTTATGGAACCGGTTGTAGAGACTTATGACCTTGGGAATATCCAGCATATCGGAGAAAATCAAGCTCTTCGTGCGCGGATCACAACGATTGCGCCTGTAGTGCTCGATGATTTTCTCGCCCCAAATATAAGGATCTCCGGAATCGTGTCTGGCCCCGTCAAACAATTTGCAGAAATACATATCGAAATCAGACAAAAAGGCCTTCATTCCGAAAACATCTGACAGAGCAATCCCCAGGTCTCCTCTGTACTCTTTAGCCCACATTTCAAAGGCATACGTCTGTGAATCTCTCAAACGCGGCCCGAGAGCCTGACACGCCTGAAGATATTCGTGCGCCATTGTTCCCAAAGGGGTTAATCCTTCGGTCATCGCGAAGTATACGTTACTAGTTCCTACAAATTTGTTACCAAGTTGTTCTCTCAAAGTTCGAATCACTTCGAGCTGCCACGCCTTCGAAAATCTTCTTCTTGTCCCATACTCTGAGATTGTCAGACCCGGAGAACCATTAGGCAGATCCTTAATCAGTTGAATTTTTTCTGCTAAACGCCTTCTCCCTTCCTCTAAATCCGGAACCGGATAGAACTTCTGGTAATAGCATTCTCCCACGATGGCCAACACAGGAATCTCAAACATAATTGTGTGAAGCCAAGGACCTTTAATGCGAATTTCAATGTCAGTCTTACTTCCGTCTGCCGGGTAAGCTTCAATACGGGCTTTATTGAGGCGGAAAAGTTCTAAGAAATCTACGAAATCGCTTTTAATAAAGCGCAGCTTAGAAAGATATTCAAGTTCTTCGGGTTTGAATTGAAGAGTACATAAGTTTTCGATTTCTTCTCTGATTTCCGGCAAAACAGCTTGAAGATCCGTCCCTTCATTTCTGCACTTAAATTTATATTCAACTTGTGCACCGGGAAATTGATGAAGCACACACTGCATCATCGTAAATTTGTACAAGTCGGTATCTAGAAGAGAATTTATGATCATGTAGTAATCTGCCTGAATTGTTGTGCGGTCATTCTAATGTTTTCAATATACTAACGGAGGAATGAGAGATTACTTTCTTTCAGGAGAAAGATTTTCTCATAATGTGAATTACAGACATTTACCGAAAAAAGCGCCGGTTCGATAAAAATACCTCCTTTGAACCTACTTTTTTGCAACCAGACAAAAAAGACATCTCGTCAAAGTTTTAAAATAGGGAGCTTAATCTTAAAAACCTACAAGTTGGAGAAATAATTAAATGGCACACGTTGTCACCGAACCTTGCATTCTCTGCAAATACACCGACTGCGTTGACGTCTGTCCTGTCGACTGCTTCAGAGAAGGTCCGAATTTCTTAGTCATCGATCCTGATGAATGCATTGACTGTGCAGTTTGCATTCCGGAATGTCCGACTAACGCCATTATGGCTGAAGAAGACGTTCCTGAAGATCAACAAGAATTCATCGCCTTGAATGCAGAATTAGCAAGAGTTTGGCCTTCCATCACCCGCATGAAGCCTCATACTGACGAAGCAGAAGAATGGCGCGACGTGTTGGTTAAACGTCAATATCTTAAAAAGGAACTCGAATGATTCCTCAGAAAGCAGTACCCATTAAGCTCCTCCAGAAGCAAGTCTGGAGAGAAGGATTAGTTTCTCTGAGATTTGAGAAGCCGGATTCTTTTACTTTTAAGCCCGGACAATTTGTTCGTTTAGGAATCGAAAAAGATTTTGCTGAGGGTACTGCTTACGAAGGTCGTCCCTATTCTATGGCGTCTCTTCCGGAAGATCCCTTCCTAGAATTCTTTATTGTTGAGGTTCAAGGAGGAAGGGTTTCCAGTGCACTGACGACTTTAGAACCGGGACAATCCTGTTACTTAGAGCCGGAACTTTGGGGTTCTATGCTTCCGGAAAGAATTCCGGGAGGAAATACTTTATGGTGCATCTCCTCCGGTACCGGCTTGGCGCCCTTCATGTCCATTCTTCAAGACGGATCTGTTTGGAAGCAATGGCCGAACATCGTTTTGGTTCACTCGGTCAGATACTCCGAAGACTTGGCATACACCAACCTCATTCAGAAATTTACGGACGATTCTAGATTCGGTGCCAATCCAAGTCACTCTTTCTGCTATGTTCCTGTGATTACCCGTGAAGCTACACAGTTCTTATCTCAAAGAATTCCTGCTTTAATTGAAAGCGGTGATTTAGAAGCAACGGCAGAACGCAAGTTAGATCCGGTTGAATCCCGTGTTCTTTTATGCGGCAATCCGGAAATGCTGAAATCCGCTCGAAATGTCCTTAAAACCAAAGGATTTGTGTCTCCGCGCAGGGGACAGCCCGGAAATCTTCTCGCTGAAAACCTCTGGTAACCATCTTTCTTTATGGATCAATTAGTTCTAAAGATTGACAGCATTCTTCCGCAGACGCAGTGCGAACAATGCGGCCATAAAGGCTGTCTGGAATATGCCAAAGCCATCGTGAGCGGAGAAAAAATAAACCGCTGTCCTCCCGGAGGAGACGACGGCATCCGTAAGCTTGCTTCTTTATTAGAGGTGGAAATCCTGCCGTTGGATCAATCTTGCGGAGAGCATGTTCCCTTTGAAACTGCCGTAATTAATCCAAAGCTTTGCATCGGATGCAAACTCTGTGTTACGGCCTGCCCCACCGATGCCATCATTGGTTCTCCAAAACATATGCATCAAGTAGATCCTGTTTTTTGCACGGGATGTTGTCTTTGTCAGATAGCCTGTCCGATGGACTGCATTGATATGGAACCAGCGAATAGAGAATGGACTGAGGAAGATAAAAACCGTTCCAGACAAAGGTTTAATGCTAGGAATCTGCGCAGAAAGCAGATAGAAGAAGAAAAAGAGGCCAAGCTCAATGCCAAAGGATCAGCAGCGGCTAAGAAAGATCTCCTCGCAAAGCTTTTAAAGAAGAAACAATGAATCAGGCAAAAAGAATTGAGATTTTAAAGGTGCTTCAAGCAGACAATCCTGACCCGAAAAGCGAATTGGAATATTCCACTCCTTTTGAGTTGTTAATTGCTGTTGTTCTTTCTGCTCAGGCCACCGACAAGAGTGTCAATGAAGCGACTCGGCATATTTTTCCTATCGCCAACACTCCGGAAAAGCTGTTGGAGATGGGCCCGGAAACCTTTCTTGACCACATCAAGAAGATTGGACTTTTCAGAACTAAGACCAAAAATGTGATGGAACTATGCCAAACCTTAGTTGATAAGTACCACAGTCAAGTTCCTCAAGAATTTGACAAGCTTGTTGAGCTTCCGGGTGTTGGCAAAAAAACCGCCAGCGTGGTGATGAATGTCGCTTTCGGTGAGCCGAAAATCGCTGTGGATACGCATGTTTTCCGCGTTGCCAACCGCACAAAATACGCAACCGGAAAAACACCTGAGCAAGTTCAAATCAAAATGGAACGGTACACGCCTTTAGAGTACCGCGTCAATGCTCATCACTGGTTTATTCTTCTCGGCCGCTACATCTGCAAAGCCAGAGCTCCCGAATGCTGGCGCTGTCCGATTAAAGACCTCTGCGAATTTAAAGAAAAGCTTCTTGAAAAACCAGAGAAGAAAAAAGTCAAACAAATGAAGCCCGGTACTTGAGCTTCAAGGCAGAAAAGAGGTCTAAAAAGGCCTCTTTTCTATTGACTATGCACCGGCAGATTAACTGAAAAGCCGAGATATCTAGAGAGTCTAAAACTTGAACTCATTAGAAAGAGAGTTCTCTTTCTGCAGCATCTTTATCCATTTCTTGGCAGGAACCTTCAAGCGCGCTTGAATTTCTGCAGCCCGTTCTTTCAATTGTTCAATGGAATAATCCTTCTTTTCACCTTTAGAGGCGATCACAATGCGGTTCCCTTCTTGAACTTCGGGCATGATAAGCACTTGACCGTAAAATGCCTCAGAAATCGCCTTGTAACTTTTTTCGAAATCTTCGCCTCCGAATAAATTAAAACTGGCAACTCCTCCCTCTCGGAGTGCTTTCCTGCAAAGACGATAGAAAGGCACATCATCGTAAACCGGACCCCAAGCTTCTGCATCGTAAATATCGACCAAAAGCCAATCGACAGGTTCGAAATTTCCCTCAGAAAGATATTTCTTGCAGTCTTCAAACACAATCTTCAGATGGTCATCTTCATCGGGAAGCTTGAACCACATCCTGCAGGCCATATATACATCTTCAGAAATTTCCACGACTGTAGTTTTAGCTTCAGGCAGATATTTCCAAGTGAATTTGGCAAAGCCTGCGGCCCCCAGACCTAGTTGCAGAATTTCCTTAGGATGGGGTTCGAACAGAGCCAACGCCATCATAGACTGCTGATACTCAAGAGCAAGACGGTAGGGACGATTAATCTGCATCCCTCCTTGAATCCATTCAGAGCCAAAATGCAAATATCTATAACCACCCAATTCTGAAAAATCTACCGGTGTTCTTACTTTTTTCTTTGCCATCAATATGCCTTTGAAAAAAACTGGATGCCACTAATCAAATTTGAGGAAGAATTATAGAAGCTCCGAGGAGACTCCTTTCAGTGGAACCATATTCGATAAACACGATCTTTTGTTTACTCGAAGATAAAAAATTTGCCTCCTCTCTGAAGCGGAGAAGAGGCGTAAATGAATTTAATTTATATAGTCAGTCGGACTAATTGCCTTTAGCCTGCATTGAATCAACCAACATGGTATTCATTCTTTGGACGAATCCTGCTGGATCTTCCAGAGTTTCACCTTCCATTAACTGTGCTTGCTCTAACAAGAGTTTTGCCCAATCCGGAGAGAAAGCATTCTTTTCCTGCAAACGAGCAACCAAAGGATTATTCGGATTCAATTCCAAAATCGGCTTACTTTCAGGAACTTCCTGTCCGGCCATCTTCATCATTCTGACAAAGGCCGGATTTAAAGCGTTTTCATCATTAACGATACATGCCGGAGAATCCGTCAGTCTTAATGTCATGCGGACGTCCTGAACGGAAGAACCTAAGGCCTCCTTGAACTTATCAATCAAAGGCTTGAATTCAACTTGAAGTTTTTCCTTTTCTTCTTTTTCGTTCTTGTCAGATAAATCGCCGAGGTCCAAATCTCCCTTAGCAATATTGACAAAAGACTTGCCTTCGAATTCAGTCATGAACTGCATGAGCCATTCATCGATTGGGCCTCCCATGAGGAGAACTTCAACATCCTTTTTCTTGAAGAGTTCAAGCAACGGACTCTTAGCGGCGGCTTCCGGTGTGTCGCCGGTAACATAATAGATACTGTTCTGGCCAGTCTTCATTCTGGCGAGATAGCCTTCTAATGTAGCGGTCTGTTTGCCTTCAGTGGCTGTAGAAACAAATCTCAACAGCTTCTGAATTCTTTCTCTGTTGAGAGGGTCTTCTCCCATACCTTCCTTCAAGACATTTCCGAACAAAGCCCAGAATTTGTCGTAGTCTGCAGCTCTGCTGGCGGCCAAATCTTCAAGCATGGAAAGAACACGCTTTGTAGAGCCATCGCGAATTGTCTTCAAGTCTCTGGACTGTTGAAGAATTTCACGGCTGACATTCAAAGGAAGATCTTCAGAATCGATTACGCCGCGGATAAAGCGGAGATATTTAGGCATCAACTGGGAGGCGTCGTCCATGATGAAGACGCGTTTCACGTAAAGTTTTACACCGTTAACGTGTTCTCTGTCCCAAAGATCGAATGGAGCAGCACTTGGGACGTAAAGCAATTGGATGTATTCGTTTTTGCCTTCTACTTTGTTGTGTGTCCAAGTCAAAGGATCGCTTGGATCGTGGGAAACATGATGGTAGAACTCTTTATACTGATCTTCAGTAATTTCAGATTTCGGACGTGCCCATAAAGCTGCGCCTTGGTTGATAGCTTCCCATTCTCCGGTGTCGATGACTTTGTCATCTTTGTATTCATCTTTACCCATCAAAATCGGAGTAGAGATGTGATCGGAGTACTTGGTGAGAATATTGCGGAGTCTGAACTTGCTTACCAAGTCTCTGTCTTCACTCTTCATATGAAGAATAACGTCCGTACCGAAATGATCCCGTTTTGTATTTTCTACAGTGAATTCACCCTCACCGTTACTTTCCCAGAGAGTAGCGGAATCAGCAGGATCTCCGGCTTTGCGTGTAACAACGGTTACTTTATCGGCAACGATGAAAGAAGAATAAAAGCCAACGCCGAACTGACCGATAAGCTGTGCATCCTTCTTTTGGTCTCCGGAAAGATTCGCAAAGAACTCTTTAGTCCCGCTTTTAGCAATCGTACCCAAATGAGAAATGACTTCTTCTCGAGTCATACCGATACCGTCATCGCTGATAGTAATAGTTTGAGCGGTTTCGTCTACGCCGATTCGGATGGAAGGATGAGGATCCTGAGATAATAATTCCGGTTTTTTGATGGCTTCGAACTTGAGCTTATCGATAGCGTCAGATGCGTTAGAAATAAGTTCTCTTAAGAAAATTTCGCGATTTGAATACAGCGAATGCACCATGAGGTGCAGCATTTGTTTAACTTCGGTCTGAAAACCTAAGGTTTCCTTTTTTTGTTCACTCATTTCTTTTATTCCTTTTAAATTTTCCCGATGATTTCTATTTGGGGATTTCTAAGTATTTTTCAAGATATTTGGCGAACATTGGAATTAGACTAACAAAAACGGGAAATCACAAAATGTGTAACTCCTGAGATATGTTTTTAATTGTTTTAACCAATCGAATGCGATAATGAACTCGGAAACTAAAAATCAAACACCCCCAAAGTCGCAGAGGGTATTAAATTCTACTAATTCCATCATCGGTGATCTTTTGAAGCTTGCAGGCCAAGCAGACATTATTTCTTTTGCCGGCGGCCTACCCTCACCGAAAAGCTTTCCTATTAAAGAAGTCGAGAAAGCTACTCAGACTGTTCTAGAAAAAGAAGGTGCTTTGGCTCTTCAATACAGCTCGACGGTCGGAGAGAAACCTTTAATAGACCAAATTGTTAAATACATCAACTCAAAAGGCGTTCCTGCTCAAGCGGATGAAATCCAGATTGTATCCGGATCCCAACAAGCGCTTGATCTCCTAGGCATGGCATATATTGACAAAGGTTCCCTAGTGGCTGTTGAAAGCCCCAGTTACCTTGGTGCCATTCAAGCCTTTGATCTTTATGAACCGAAATACATTGAAATCCCAACTGACGAGCATGGTCTTAATCCAGACTTGATTGGCCCGGAATTCAAAAACATTCGTTTCGCCTATGTCATTACAACATTCCAAAATCCAACCGGATTGACACTGTCGGTTGAAAGAAGAAAGAAACTTGCTGAAAAAGCCCGTGAATATGACTTCTGGATTATTGATGACAATCCATACGGCGAACTTTATTACGACCAAGAACCGCCTCCGTCAATGAGACTGTACGCACCGGAAAGGACCATTTCTTTGGGAACCTTCTCCAAAGTTTTGGCACCGGGCTTCCGCTTAGGCTATGTTGTCGGTCCGAAGGAAGCTATTGCTCCTCTCACTCAGCTTAAACAAGCGGTCGATTTGAATACTTCTACTTTTACTCAGCTCATAACTGCCCAAATCATGGAAGACGGCTTGATGACCACGCACCTCCCAGCCGTCAGAGAAATCTATAAAACCCAGTGCGAGTACATGCTTAAAGCCATGGAAAAGTATTTCCCGAAAGAGGGAGTTAGCTGGACGAAGCCGGACGGCGGTATGTTTATTTGGGTAACACTTCCCGAAAGCATCAATACCGACGAACTTATGAAAGAAGCCGTTGCACGCAAGGTTGCTTTTGTCCCGGGATCTGCTTTCTATACCGTTGGAAAGGAAAAATACAACTCAATGAGGTTGTCTTTTGTTACGGTTCCTCCCGCAAAAATTGAGGAAGGCATCAAGACGCTTGGTGAATTACTCAAGGAAAAGCTAAGTCAATAACTTTTAAGAATGAGCGGCACTGCCGCTCATTTTTATTTCGATCATTATGATTCGCAACTTCTAGATTCTTCTGATTAATTTTGAAATTAAAAATTCTCAGTCGTGTTCTCCGCTTTCATCGGCCGAACTTAAAAATTGAAATTCCAAAAATTCTCTGAGGCAAATTTGAGCCTGACGGAGAGAAGCAGAAAGCAAAAGAAGGTTCAAAGATCTTTAGGCTTGAAGAAGCTGCGCTCACTTCCAAATCTCGTATATCACAGCCAAAATTGCACCCCACCCGACAAAAGCAACTGTCAGCGGTGCAATACATCCTGCGATTAGTTTTTTAACAGGAACATCAAAGTATTCGGAGGTTACTATCAAACATAGGTGGGACGGGGTAAGAAATTGAGAACTCAAGCCAACACCTAAAAGAAAGCCGATAATCAGAGGATCATGGGAATAAAACAAAGCAGCAATCGGCATTAAAAGAGCAACGTAAGCATGGCAAATTCCGGTAACGAGGCCCATAAAAAATATACCCACACTCAACATAAGTAGCATGGGAAGAACGGGAGTCGTTGTCCAGTTTAAAATCAATTCGTTAAGGCCTCCCTCTCTCAACATAAACGCAAAGATTAGGACACCCGATACGTCCCAGAGGATTTTTAATAATTTTGCTGATGGAACAAAGGAACCTACCACTCTTTTAAAGCCTAAGATTTTCAAACTTAGAACGGCTACTAAGCAAGTACACCAAAATAGAAAGAAAATCAAAGAGTTTTTGAAGAAAAATGACAGAAGAGACCCAATAAATATGACAGAGCTTGAGATGTAAAAACTTTTGTTAAGTCTCAGAGGCTGCCAGAAAAAGGTGCTTTTAAAATCAATTGGAGAAATAAACCAATGCCAACCCGTTAGAAAGCATAAGACTCCCATTGGAGCAAGAACCGACATAAGTTGGAATATTGGAACTTCAGTTAAAGCAGCTGTCAGTACGACCCCTGGGATCAAAGGATTGATAAAAACATGAAAATGTCGGAACCAAAAATTGATTTCAGCGAGTTGAAGGTCCTTGGCGGAAGTTCCTTTTCCTATATTTTTGACGAGGGCACACGAAAAGAGTGCTCCTCCAATGGCCGGAAGAATTCCAAGTACAGAAGTTAAAAGTACTAAAGACAAAGACTTAGGGAATCTTTCTTCAAGCCAAAACGAAAATTTTTGTAAAGCACCTGAGGAGTTTAACAATGCTTCAATTACGCCGACAAAATACAGAAGTGCTAATGGATACCAAAAGACCCAAGATAAGGAGAATTTAAAAAAGGACTGGAAAAGATCCAAAGAGTGGGAAGTCGATAAAATGAAAATCAGACCTACCAACAGAAATATCGTTCCCGGCAACCTTACGAAAAAAGAGAGATACTTCATTTTAGTCAGCAAAACGGCAGACTTGGCGGAAGGCCTGATCCTCTTCATTAAAACGGTTAAATCTTAAGAGTCTTCGTTTTGCTTTCTCTTCGTCCTTTCTATAGACACCATAGGCAAGAGCATCCGCCACTACTAGCAAAGGTGTCACAACATCAAAGCAACCAACAAAACTAATGCTCACTAAGAGTGCGACAGAGGCTAATGAGGCTTCAGGCACTGTTTTAAAATCTGAAACAAGAACTATTTTGACACCGCGCTTGGCCAGCATTCTCATCAAATTCAATGTAGCTGTGGGATATTGAATGACCATAAAAACAACTGCTACATCTTGGTGATCAAGGTCATCTAATTTAGAGAATGAATCAAAAGAGTTGGTGCCAAGTACGTGGCTGACATCAGAATGTACTTTTGATAAAACATAAGCGCAGTGAGCAGCGACTCCAAAACTTGCTTTATGCCCGAAAACCACTACTTTTCTGGCTTGGAAAATCAAGTTAACAGCCTGAGAAAATGCCACATCATCACGGTTGTCTGCCAGATTTTGAAGCATCTGTTGCGCCACAGATATTGAGGTTTGCAAAGCGTTAGAGGACTTCTGTGGATCCACTTCTAAAACCGCTTTTCCCTCTAATGAAACTTGTGCAGTCCAGCGAAGCTCCTTTTTCAGGTCAGGAAATCCTTTATACCCCATTTCCGTAGCAAAGCGCACGACAGTGGCAGGGCTGACTCCTGCTTCCTCCGCCAGCTGGGCCGTATTGAGGTAAGAAGCATGAATTAGGTTATGAATTAAATAGTTCGCAACTTGCTTATGCTGGCGAGACAATTCAGGTATTTTCGCTTCAATTTTTCGAATAAACGCTGGAATTTTCCCAATTCCAATTTCTTGATTTTCTTTATTTTCCATTTTTGTACGAAATATTTATTTCATAATTCTAAAAATCTTTTCCTAATTTTCCATTAATACTAGGGTATCTCCTGTAATAATGAAATAAATTTTTGCATTATTATTTCAAATGAAATACAAGTAGTCACTTTTATTTCAAAAATAATGTTTTATCAAGGAAAACTTATGTCCTCAATTCTCAGAAGAAAATTTTTAGCTTCTTCAGCAGCGGTCCTCGGTGTTTTCAGTTTAAATCAGAACGTAGCTGCGGAACCTGTTAAAGAACAAGCAAAAAAAGATAACAGTGAAAAATTTGATTTTGTCGTGATTGGCGCAGGGGCTGCCGGTTTAGCTGCTGCCATTGAAGCCAAACAGGCTGGCGCCAGCACCGTCCTACTGGAGAAAGCTCCCCGCCCAGACGGCAACACGATGTATGCATCAGGCACGCTTTGTGCTTTCGGTAGCCGGGAGCAAAAAGGCCTAGGCGACACATTGGAAAAATTCGTCAATGATCAGATGCATGAAACACAAGGAATGGGAGACAGAGAAGCAATTGAAGCATTTGCTTTAGAGTCGGGTCCAGCAATTGATTGGTTAATCGACATCGGAACCCCACTAAAGCTAAAGAAGGATCTTCCTCATCCAAAACTTTCAAGACAGTTTTATATGACCACTGACGGAACGACCGGCGGTTCTATTTTGATGCGCAGAATGCTAGCCGTTGCAAAGAAAATTGGTCTTCCAATTCATGTCAATACAAAAGCCTACGAACTAATTACTAACGATGACGGAAGAGTCATTGGCGTCAAAACTCGCAGCCCGAGCGGCTTCAAAATTTATTGGGCTGAAAAGGGCGTAATGATTGCGACCGGAGGATTCTCTGCCAATGAGGAAATGAGAACCATGTATATGGGGCCTTGGGCTGCAAATTTAAAAATTCGCGGTTCTCTTAGAAATACCGGCGAAAACATAATGATGACTCGTCCTTTGGGCGCCAAACTCGTTAACATGACCGAATTTTATGCAGGCCCCATCGTTCCTGAGACTCACGCCAATCCAGCCCGCGTCAGCAATTCTGCTTACGGCATGATCGTCGGAAAAGACGGAAAGAGATGCGTAGATGAAAGCTTAGGTCAAGCAATGCGCTCCAAATTGCTGCCTCAGGTAACTCCGGATAATAGAACTTTCATTATTTGCGACATCAAAACCAATGATGAAGACAATATTCTTACTAAATTACTTGACCGCTTTAAACGTTTAAACAGCCCCGTATATGAAGCAAATACTATTGAAGAGCTAGCAGATAAAGCGGGCATTAACAAAGCAAATTTAGTTAACTCCGTAAAAGAATTTAATAAGGCCATCGCTGAAGGAAAAGGACCATCCCTTGTTCCTCCGCACAATCGCAAAAAAGCTCACCCGGTAGCCACAGCTCCCTTCTATGCGATTCCTATGAGCGGCGGAATTGCCGCAACTTTCGGGGGACCGAAAATAAATAAACATGCTCAGGTTGTAGATGTCGATGACAAACCTATTCCTGGATTGTATGCAGCCGGAAATGCTTCCGGTGGTCTCTGGTACGCAGAAGATATCGCAGGAAGCCAAATCAGCAGCGGTATTGCAATGGGGCGTATCGGAGCTCGTCACTCCATCAACACTGCTAAATAAAAGGAGAGACAAATGAAATTATTAAAATCAATTATTTTCTCTGCGTTGGCCCTTTTGGCTCTACAGGCAAGTGCAGCTCCCGACATGTTGGCTGACCGACACGTTCAAAAAGGCAACACTTGTGCTGCATGCCATACAGAAAATCCTCCGGCACAAACCGTTCCAACCTCCCAATGTCAAAAGTGCCATGGCGACTATGAAGCATTAAAACAAAAAACTTCAAGTCTGAAGCCAAATCCTCATTACACACACATGGGAGATCAGCCTTGTGAAGAATGTCATAAAGGGCATAGCACCCCGGTTAATATGTGCGCCACTTGTCACAAGATTAAATTAAATGTGAAGTAAGACATTTTGGGACTGTCGGTTTATTCCGCCAGTCCCCGATTCTTTCTTATGAAATAAATTTTCTTTTGAGATAATTTTCTTAGCTGAACGTTGTCCGTAATTATCGGAAAGGTTAAGGAAAAAGCATCGCCAGAACTTCGACGATGCTTACCGGTTGAGATAACTCGAAAACCTTGCCAGGAATTTCAATTGGAGTTAAATATCATCTAAGACCGGATTTGAAGGTATTGCACATTTCAGGATTGCCGGAATCAAATCCGACTTTGAACCATTTGTAACGCTGTTCAGAAGTGCCATGAGTAAAGCTGTCCGGCACCACCCTTCCCGTGCTTTGTTTCTGCAGTCTGTCGTCTCCGATTGCCGCAGCTGTTCTTAATGCTTTCTCCAGGTCACCCTGTTCGAGGATGCCTTGTTTATTCATATCGTGTCCCCAAACCCCGGCTAAGCAGTCTGCTTGAAGCTCAAGCATTACTGAAAGTTGATTAGCTTGTTTTTGAGAAACGCGAGATTGTTCTTGGCGGACCTGGTCGGCGATACCCAATAAGTTCTGAACGTGATGTCCGACTTCATGAGCTAAGACATAACCGAGAGCGAAATCACCGCCTCCGCCTAAGTTTCTCTGCATATCTTTATAGAAAGACAAGTCAACGTAGAGTTTGTTGTCAGACGGGCAGTAGAAAGGTCCCATAGCAGCTTGCCCGTAACCGCAAGCAGTTTGAGTTGAGCCTGAATAAAGAACCATTTTAGGAGGTACGTAATTCTTACCTGAATTCTTAAAGAGCTTGCTCCACGTGTCTTCAGTGCTCTTCAAGGCAACGGAGGAGAAATTAGCTAACTGCTGTTCCTCTGCCGTCGGTTTATATGTTTGATTTGAATAAGTTGCCGGATCTGACCCAAATTCTAAGACGGGAGTTAGATCAATGCCGAAGTAACCAGCTACAAGAACAACTGCCAATACAGCCAATCCCATTTTTCCTTTAGGCAGGTTCATACCTCCACCAAATCCGGATTGGCCTCGTCTGTCTTCAACGTTATTGCTTGTTTCTCGTCCTTGCCACCGCATAATTGCCTCTGACACGATTATCTAATTACCAATTGTAATCACCTCCTTAGAAGAATATTACGGGAAAACCCCAAAACGGAACTAAAAGCACTGTCTGTTATTGAGAATTGAGAAGATTTCAAGGTGGCCATTTTTATGAAGAAGGTTTTCACAAGAAGGCTTGGATATGCAATTATCAGAAGTACTGAACCTACTAAGGCTCCAACGGATCCAAAATGACATTTAATGAATTAGCTTCTTCTTTTGATGCTGTTGGGCAGAACTATGAAAAGTTCCGTCCTAGCTATGTGCCTGAGCTTTACCGTGAAATATTTGCATCGTGCTCACTTAATTCAACAAGTCAGGTTTTGGAAATCGGAATCGGTACCGGGCAAGCCACACTCCCTTTCTTAGAGGTTGGCTGCCAGCTGACAGCAATCGAGCCGGGTATAAATCTTGCTGACGCCTGCAAGGAGAAGTTCTCCAACTATCCAAACTTGCACCTAATTTCCGGCAAATTCGAGGACGTATCTCTCCCGAAAGAGTCTTTTGACTTAATTTACTCCGCAACGGCATTCCATTGGATTCCTGAAGTGTTGGGTTACCCGAAAGTTTTTTCACTTCTCAAGGAAGGCGGCATCTTTGCTCAGTTTGCTAACCAGCCGGATCCGTACATTGAAAATCCGGAACTCGGCCCGGAACTCAGCAGGCTTTACGATAAGTATTTTTATTCCTTCTGTAAAAACAAGAAAATTAAGTTCAGCGGTTTCACAGAAGAAAAAGCAAAGGTAACAACAGAAACCGCTAAAAAGTATGGCTTCCAGGACTGCCGTTATTTCCTCTTTCGAAGGATTCGAACCTTTTCTGCAAAAGAATATATTGGTCTTCTGAGCACCTATTCCGATCACATTGCCCTCAAAGAACCTATTAGAACCGAATTCTTTTCAAATATTGAAGAAGTAATTAACAATCATGGCGGAGCAATAAAAATCAGAGATACCTTAGAACTGCAACTCAGTACAAAAAAGACGTTATCCCCCGGTAGAAGGTAGTAAGAGGTTACCTTTAATATGGGATTTAAAAAGGGGAACCTGATACTTAAAATAGTTACTGTCGGGAGAGAAAACCCGACCTGTATTCCTGGAGAATAATATGACAATCAATAGAAGACAGCTTCTAGCAAGCTCGATAATTGCTCCTTTCGCTTCCCTTCCTTCTTTAGCATCCGCTGCTGATTTATGCTCAGTTCCTCAAGCCTGGGACAAGACCTATGACGTTATCGTCATTGGATCCGGAGGTGCGGGCTTATCAGCCGGCATTGTCGCAAAAGAAAAAGGTGCCAATACCGTCGTTTTGGAAAAATTACCTTTGCCCGGCGGAAATACAATGGTTTCCGGCGGAGGTTTGAATGCTGCAATTGAAGCTGACTACAAAAAAGCTGGAGTCAAAGACTCTCCTCAACTGCATACTGAACAGACTCTTGCCGCCGGTGACAATAGAGCAGATCCGGAGTTGGTAAAGACACTTTGTGAAAAAGTTCCTGAAAGTGTTGAATGGCTGAAAAGAGTCGGCGTTCAATTTAAACCCGGTATTTACCAGATCTACGGCGGTCTCTGGCCGCGCTGCAGAAATCCGGTCGGTCAAAGCGGCGGTGATTATATTAAAGCCTGTACACAATATGCCAAGAAGATTGGCCTGCCAATCCTAACTTCTCATAAGGTCACTTCGATTATTCGTGAAAAACCTGACTTCGGCCGAGTCCTTGGTGTGGAAGTTGACTTAGGAAATGGTAAAAAAGAATACTGGAAAGCTAACAAAGGTGTAGTTGCAGCTGCAGGCGGCTTTGCAGCAAATCCGGAAATGTGCGCTTTCTTTGATCCGAGATTAACAAAGCTGAATACAACAAATCAGCCCGGTTCAACCGGCGAAGTCCTTAAAGCAATTCAAGGCATCAATGGCTTAGCGGTCGGAATGGACTACATCCAGTGCATCCCTTGGACCGCACCGGGCTACAAGCACACCGCCGACATCTTCCAAGCTATCGAATACACTGTCTTCCTCAATAAAGAAGGAAAACGTTACGTTGCTGAAGATGCTCGCCGAGATGTGATCAGAGATGCAACTTTGGCCCAAACGGATCAAACCGTATTTCCGGTCTGCGACGCAGATGGATTCGATAAGAACAATGAGTACTACAACGAAATGAATCACCGCGCATTAGAAAACGGTACTCTTTTCAAAGCTGATACTATCGAAGAACTGGCTAAGCTTATTAACTTGCCTCCGAAGGAAATGGCTCAGACCATTCAGGAATACAACGAAATGGTTGATTCCAAGAAAGATCCTCTCGGCAGAAGCGAGTTAATGCTGAGCCACAAGATTGTAAAAGCACCGTTCTACGCAGGTCCTATCGGCATGTGCAGACACCACACTATGGGCGGCGCCAAGATTAACACTAAAGCTCAGGTAATCGACCGCGACGGTCAAGTGATACCGGGTCTTTATGCAGCCGGTGAAATTACCGGAGGAATTCACGGGTCTAACCGTGTCGGCGGAAATGCCATTGCTGATATCTTTACATTCGGAAGAATTGCAGGAGAAAATGCAGCAACCGGAAGTTAAGTAGCGTCGTAGGCTAAATCTGAATGGGCAAGAAGTTTTTCTTCTTGCCCATTGTCTTAATAAATATTTGACTGAACTATATTAGAACAAAAGACCGGTGTTTCCTTGTTCTTCAGAAGTCAAAACAAAATCCTCGAGCTGTTTATCTGCATCAGTTTTGCCAGTTTCCTTCTCCTCCTTCTCAGACACAGTCTGTGCATTTGAAACAGCAGAGACAGTCGGTTTCTCATCGGCTCTAGTCTCGGTGTTCTCGGAAACGCCGCCCTCGCCTTCGTTGGCACCCGGAACCTCTAGCTTCTCGTCAAACTTAGAAGGAAGCAGATCGTAGTAATTCCACTTGTTCGGAAGTTGTTTTCCTTTTCTTGCCCGCTTCATCTTGAAGGTTTCAATTAGGCGAGGTCCGATCGGATAAGTTTGTTCTTTGTTTCCTCGGCCTAAGCCGCAAGCAATCACACCCTTAGAAGAAGACGGTAAAGCGGCAACCAACCGATCGCCTTCTGCCAAAGAAATAAGAGCAACACCTCGGCCGCCGTTGGGCAAACTTCTCAATTCATCGATTTCAAAATCTAAGAATCTTCCGGCTTGAGTCAAAACGGAAACTAAAGTCTGTGCGTCGGTAAACATTCTCAACGGCAGAGGCTTGACTGTTTCGTCATTGAGCGTAAAGAACGTCTTGCCGCTCTTCTGACGAGAAACCATATCTCCAAGTTTGCACCAGAACCCATAACCGTCACTGCTGGCCAAAAGAACTTTGAAATCAGAATCTCCGCAGACATAGCTGAAGGGGGCATCTTTATCCTGGAACTGGACAAAAGCACTCACATGCACACCGTCTCCTCGGCCGTTAGGCAGCTGAGACACCGGTACGGAATAAACTCGTCCGCTGTGAGCCATCACAATCAAATTATCAACGGTACGGCATTCGAAAGACGCCTTTAGAGAATCTCCAAGTTTGAACGAGAGATTAGCAGCATCACAACCGTGGCCTGTTCTGGCTCTCAAGAAACCTTTTTCACTAATAATGACAGTGACGGGTTCATCGGCAACTTTCTTGACGAGAGTTGCGGTTTGAGCCTGTTCAATTAAGGTTCTTCTTTCATCTCCGTACTTCTTGGCATCGCTTCTGATTTCTTTGCAGACCAAGGCTCTAAGTTTGGAATCATTATTGATGACATCCAACAAAGCGGCTTCTTCAGACTTCAGCTGGTCAATTTCTTTTTGAAGCTTAATTTCATCAAGATTTGCCAACTGTCTTAATTTCAATTCCAAGATGTCTTCGGCTTGTGCATCCGTCAAACCAAAGGTCTTCATCAAAGCAGCTTTAGGATCTTTTGCCTCACGAATCAGTCGAATGACTTCTTCGATATTGACGATAATCAGCATTCGGCCTTCTAAGACATGGATTCTGCCTTGGACATCGTTCAAGCGTGTCTGAGAACGTTTGAGAACCGTTCCGAGCCTGAAGGTGCACCATTCGGAAAGTATTTCAACCAATCCTTTTTGTCTTGGCTTACCGTCAATGCCAATAGCAACCAAGTTGAATTTACATCCGCACTCGAGACTTGTCTTGGAGAATAAGATGTTGACGAACTCATTTCTGTCGACTGTCTTGGATTTCGGTTCAAATACGATTCTTACCGGATTATCCGTATCGGATTCATCTCTTACGGTATCTAAGATACTCAAAAGGAGAGCTTTATCCTGCTGCTGTTTAGCCGACAGTGTCTTTTTGCCTGCCGGGGCTTTCGGATTTGTCAAAGAATCCAGTTCTGCAAGAACCTTAGCTGCGCCTACCTTATAAGGCAGTTCGGTTACGACTAATTGCCATTGGCCTCGGGCAAGTTCTTCGAACTCATAGCGTGCTCGCAGAAGAAGGGAACCGTAGCCGGTGGAATAAGCGTTCTTTATATCTTTTTCAGAAGAAATAATTTGAGCGCCGCCCGGGAAATCAGGTCCGGGGATAAACTGCATCAATTCATCCAAAGTAATCTTCGGATTCTTAATAACGGCTTCGGCCGCATTAGCAACTTCTACCAAGTTATGCGGAGGAATTTCCGTGGCCATACCGACGGCAATACCGCTGGCACCGTTAAGCAAAATGAACGGCAGGCGAGCAGGCAAAGTAACCGGTTCTTTAAAGGCGCCGTCATAGTTTGGAACAAACTTGGTTCCACCCTCATCAATTTCTTCTAGAAGCAGTTCCGAGTACTTACTCAGTTTTGCTTCCGTATAACGCATATGGGCCGGGCTGTCGCCGTCCTGCGAACCGAAGTTTCCTTCACCGTGGACCAAAGGGTAGCGCATGGTGAAATCCTGAGCCATACGGACCATAGCATCGTATGCTGCCACATCGCCGTGAGGATGAAATTTACCGAGGACGTCACCTACGATACGAGCACTCTTGACTTGCTTAGCTTCAGCTACGAGCCCCATTCTTCTCATGGCATAGAGAATTCTTCTCTGTACCGGCTTTTGTCCGTCCGATACTTCAGGAAGAGCTCTGCCTTTAACCACGGAAATAGCGTATTCCAAGTAAGCGCGGCTGGCAAAATAAGCTACCGTTAATTTGTCGCCGCCGTCATCATCATTGGTTAGAGCCTGCTCAACAATATCAGTCGGATCATTAGTTGGGACTATAGAAACCTCTCCGAGAGTCTTATCGACTTCTTCCAAAGCTTCGGGGTCAGAGGTTTCGGCTTCAAAGTCTTTTAGTTCTTCAGTACCGTCTGCCGAGGAGATTTCCGTTTCTTTGATATCTTCCTTGAGAGACTGCACTTCTTCTGTTTTTTCTTCTTCCTTGGTCATTTCTTCTTCGATGACTGGTGTCTCTTGGGCTACTTCTTCAACGGCTGTCTGAGACTCTTGAGGCTCAGTTTCAGGATGTTCAGCTTCATCTTCGAAATCGAAGAGGAAACCGCTTCCATTGTCCGGAATGTCTTCTTCCTTAACCTCAATGACATTGGCTATCAGCTCTTTATCAGCCTTCTTTTTGCTCTTTGAATTATTTTTATCTGTTGATGCCATGATTAGATATCCGGTTCAAATTGATCACCATGGCGTTCAATCCAGCGTCTTCTGGATTCAGCCTCTTTTGCTGCCATCAGAATATTCATGGCAGATGTTGTGAGCTCTCTGCTGATGCCACCCAGACTCAAGGGCAATAAGCGTCTTGTTTCAGGATCCAGGGAAGTTTCCTTGAGCTCTTTTTCGTTCATTTCGCCAAGACCTTTGAAGCGAGAAATTTCGATTTTGCTTTCAGGAACCTTTTCTTTCTTGAGCTTCTCTAAAGTCTTATTTAATTCTGCTTCGTCCAAGCAATAAATTCTTCTCTCTTTCTGTCTTCCAATCTTCGGAACGATGACCTTAAAGAGCGGAGAGACTGCGATATACACATGCCCTTCATCAATCAGCTTCGGGAAATGCTTATAGAAAAGAGCCGTCAGCAGCACTTCAATATGAGAGCCGTCAACGTCAGCATCGGCCATAAAGCAAATTTTGCCGTATCTTAGAGAAGACAAATTCGGATTATCGTCCGGACCGTGAGGATCTACTCCGATGGCCACTGAAATATCATGAATTTCTTTATTGCCGAAAAGAAGATTGCGATCCACTTCCCACGTATTTAAAACCTTTCCTCTTAAAGGCAAAATCGCTTGGAACTCTTTATCGCGAGCCTTCTTGGCCGAACCGCCGGCGGAATCACCTTCTACCAGGAATAGTTCGTTTCGAGAAATATCTTCACTCAAGCAATCAGTCAGTTTGCCGGGAAGAACGGCAACGGATGAGCCTTTTCTCTTAGCGACTTTCGTGACGGACTTTTGACGAACCTGAGCTTGTTTAATAACCAACTCAGCTAACTTCTTGCCGTCTTCAATGTGGCTGTTAAGCCAAAATTCCATTTGAGGACGAACGAAAGCAGAAACGAGCTTTAGTGCATCGCGGCTGATTAACTTTTCTTTAACCTGACCTTGGAATTGTGGATCCAAGACCTTAGCGTTCAATACAAAACTTGCACGCGTGAAAATATCGTCGCCGATAAGTTTTACGCCTTTCTGAGAGAGGCCATGCTGTTCGATAAACGACTTCAAGGCTTGAAAGATACCGTCCTTGAGGCCTGCTTCATGAGTTCCGCCCTGCGGGGTAGGAATCAAGTTAACGAAGCTTTCTCTTTCTAAGCGACCTTCTTCAGTCCATACCACCACCCAGCTGGCACCTTCACCGGCAGAGAAATTTTCATCATCGTCTGCAGCAAATCCTTCTGCTTCGAAGGGACGAATTTCAGGCGGCTGATCAAGCTGCTCTAAGAGGTATTCTCTTAAGCCGCCGTTATATTTCCAACGCTGGTGAATATCTTTTTCTTCGTTGTTGTAGACCACCTCACAGCCGGGAAGCAAAACCGCTTTACTTCTGAGCAGTCTGACCAAGGCTTCCGTGGGAATTTTTGCCGAATCAAAATATTTAGGGTTCGGCCAGCAACGCACTCTGGTTCCGGTTTCTTTCTTTAGTCGAGGAGATTTAACGCTGACAAGACTTTGAACGACGTATCCGTTTTCGAAAACTATCGTGCTTTCGAGTCCCTCACGCCAGACAGTAACTTCCAACTTGTCGGATAATGCATTAGTAACGGAAACACCGACGCCGTGCAAACCGCCGGAGAATGAGTATGCTCCGCCGCTGGTCTTATTGAATTTACCGCCGGCATGCAGGCGAGTAAAGACTACTTCGACTACCGAACATTTTTCTTCCGGGTGGATACCGATAGGAATTCCTCGGCCGTCATCTTCTACCGAAACCGAACCGTCAGCGTGCTGAGTCAAAATAATCTTAGTACCGAAACCGGCGAGCACTTCATCACTAGCGTTATCAATAACTTCCTGGATGATGTGCAGCGGATTGTCGGTTAAGGTATACATTCCCGGCCGCTGCTTTACCGGCTCAAGTCCCTTCAGAACTCTAATGGAAGACTCGGAATAATCTTGGTTTGTCTTATTAATTTCTTCTGCCATGCTTTAAAGGAAGTGGTTACGGTCAACTACTTTCGAACCCGTTATTTTACCTCCAAATCAAATTTACAGACGCCTAGAAATTCGGTTAGAATTGCGAGACTTGGCTCCCCATAGTTGAATGGATACAACGCGGTCCTCCTAAGACTGAAGTACAGGTTCGATTCCTGTTGGGGAGGCCATGACCCGTTGACACTCCGGGCTTATAAGAAAATCCAGAATCAAACTCTACAAAAAGCACCACTTACTCATCTGTGGATTTCTGCGCAGAATTTTTAAATCTTGAAAGCTTCTTTGAAGCTTCGAGATTTGTTATTAGGAGACTAGCAGCCTGATAGGAAAATCAACTTCTTGGGAAGAATACGTTTGACAAACTCTAAATGTCAAAAATTAGTCTTGCCAAATATTTAAAAGTTATTAATTTCTATCTATTTCCGCTAACTTCTTCTATTCCTCCGCCATTTATGGACTACGCCCAAAATCATCACGATTTCGTCATGGAAATGTAAAAAATGATATTATTTGCCCACTAGAGATTTCCCTTATATCCCTTAAATGCGTTGTTCATTATTAGCCATTTTGATTGCTGCTCTAATGCAGCCTGCATTTGCTGCCGACAGAACTGTCGTTACAGCCGGTTCTTTTGCCCAAGAGAAACTTCCCTTAAGTTTCCCAGTGGCAAGAACCTGGTTATATGAGAGAAGTGATAAGCTGAAAGCAAGCTCAGCCGCGGTACGAAGCAAAGAAGAAGCTCGAGAATCAATCAAGACTTTAGGCGGTCCAACTGTCAGTGTTCAGGCCGTTCAAATCGCCGGCCAAAAGAAAATCGATATTCATAAAGATATTTCTCTGCCTATGCTGGGCTCCATTCCTATCGGACTGGATGAAAAGTATTCATTAAACGGTCCTCGTGCCGCTGCAACGGCAACTTGGCCGATTTATACAGGCGGCAAAATCACCGCGGCCCAAGAAGCAAGCAAATATGCTGTAGATGAAGCTATTGCCAGTAAACATCTGACTTCCGAAGAACTTGATGCACAATTGGCGGGCTATTATTTCGGTCTCCAACTGGCGGTTTCTGTAGAAAAACTGCAGAAGGCCATGCTGGATCAACAAAATAAAGAACTTCAAAAAGCCTTGAAATTCGAAAAACAGGGCATGATCAGCAAAGTCGAGAGAATGTCAGTCCAGGTCTCTCGAGACAACACGCACCGCGAATACTTAAAAGCAAAAGATAATGTCAAAGTCGCCACGCTTCAGCTTTCCCGGCTTTTGAGAGATGAGCAGTTCGGTAAATTGACTACCCCGCTCTTTGTTCTTAAGGGTCCGATGAAGCCTCTTAAGTACTGGGTTGACACGGCTCTGGCTTCCAACCCTCAGCTAGCCGTTATTCAAGCTCAGGCGAATCAAGCTAACGAAGGCATTAAGGCAGCTAAAAGTGCATGGGCACCGCAAGTTTTTGCATTCGGTCAATATAACTTTATTAAGCATTACCAGACCTTAGTGGAACCGAATTGGATTGCCGGAGTTGGTGTTAATTTCACACTTTGGGACGCCAAAGACCGAAGAGCCTCAGTCAGAAGCGCGGAAGCCACTTTAGAACAAGCAGAAGCCGGCAAAGCCGAAGCAGTCAACGCTGTCAGAACAGCCATTGAAGTTGCTTGGCTGAAGACTCAAAATGCGATTGACCAATACAAGCTCAGTGCCTCTACCGTTACATTGGCCAGAGAAAATCTGCAGCTAAAAAATAAAGGTTTTGATGAGGGCTTAAATACAGCTCTTGATGTGACTGAGGCTCGTTCTCAGCTTCTTAAAGCTGAGGTAGGGCGCCGTCTCGCGGCCTTTGAATTTGTCTCAAATTATGCAATGCTTCATGCAATCGCCGGAAAAATGGCAGACTTTATGAATGCGGTAAACGACAAGAACGTTATAGTTGAGCAATAACATGACAGAACAAAACAAGAATAATACTTCCGCAGAAAATCCTTCCAACAACTTTCAGCAGGAGATAGAAACCGATGAAAAGAAATCTTTACGTTTCGGAACTATTCTTCTCCTTGTACTTTTAATTGCCCTAGTTACTTTTATTGTTTGGGGCATTTATCAAGCGGCCTTCCCGCCCAAACCTCCGCTTCAGGGCCAGATGGAATCCCGTACGGTCAGCGTCTCCTCTAAAGTTCCGGGCAGAGTTCAAAAAATACTTATTCAGGAAGGTGACTTTGTAACTGCCGGACAGCCTGTGGTTGAAATGCATCTCCCCGAACTAGAAGCCAAACTTGCGCAAGTAGAAGCTCAAGAGCGGGCTGCAAAACAAAAGCAAAGCCTTGTTGATGAAGGCGCAAGACCGCAAGAAAAAGAAGCCGCTAAGGCAGAATGGCAAAGAGCAGTTGCCGCCGAAGAGTTAGCTCGCAAGACTTACAACCGTATCGCCGCTTTATATAAAGACGGCTTAGTATCCGCTCAGCGCTACGACGAAGTTAAAACCAATTGGACGGCTGCGACTCAACAAGCATTAGCTGCTAAACAGCAATATGACATCGCTGAAATCGGTGCCCGTCAGCAAGAAAAGAATGCCGTTGCCGATTTAACTTCAGAAGCGGCAGCCGGAGTTGAACAAGTAAAGTCTTTGACAGAGAGTAAGACACTCTACTCTCCGATTGACGCACAAGTTGAGAAGATTATCTTCACTGACGGAGAATTAGCCGCAGCCGGCTATCCAATCGTTACTTTAGTTAACCTCAATGATCAGTATGCAACATTCAATATCCGTGAAGCGCAGATGCCGGGGATTGAAATCGGCAGAATTCTTCATGCGACCGTCCCTGCACTCGGTGATAAAGAGATTGACTATAAGATCTACTACATCAGTCCGCGAGCAAACTATGCCACATGGAGAAGTACACGCCAAGACTCCGGGTACGATATGAGAACGTTTGAGGTACGCGCTCGTCCTATGACAAAAGTGGACGGCCTACGTCCCGGCATGAGTGTTTTAGTCCAAAAGTAGCCGCTTATGCTCTCTCCTATTGCGTGGCTTAACGCCGTAACCCGCACCACTTTCCGGGAAATTAAGTGTCTTGTTAAAAATCCCGGAGAAGTGCTGGTGACGTTTGTTTTTCCTTTGGTCTGGATGCTTGTCGTCTGGGGACTGTTAGGAAGAGGCGTAATCGAACAGGTCCCCGTGGCTATGGTCGATAATGACAACACGAGCGTCTCACGCCAAGTTGCTTTGGAATTGTCTTCTATCCGCGCCATCAAACCTTTGGCCGTCAACACGCAAGCAGAAGCCTTGGAAGAACTTAAAAAGGGAACGGTTTACGGCATTATCTCCATTCCATTCGGCTACATGAAAGACACGCTTTCAGGCCGAGGCTCCTCTATTTCCGTTTATTTGGATGAGAACCGGTATGCCGTTGCCGGAGGCCTTCAGGGTGATGTCGCCGGCCTAATGTCGGCTCTCAAACTTCAGCAAACTGCAAAATCTTCGTTAGCAACCGGAATCGGGCCCGATGGCGCAAAACGTTTAGTTGAAGTAGTTCATTCCGATTTCTATGCTCTCGGAAACATGGGAATGAATTTCAATGCTTTCTTGGGAAGCAACTTAATCCCGGGCGTTTTGTTTCTTGGCTCGATGTTTTGCTTCGTGACTGCCATTATCAGAGAGGACTACCGCAAAACCATCAAGGACTGGCTGGATAATGCGGACAACAGTATTACCGCGGCTTTAGTTGGAAAACTTGCTCCTCATTACTTTATTTACTCTCTTATTATTCTTTGGTATCTGGCTTTGTTTGCCGGCCAAGGGGGATGGGCCCCAAGCGGTTCTCTATTTGTTTGGTTTGCTTCGGCTTTAATGTGCTTAGCGGCTTTCTTGGGGTCTGCCGTTCTTGTCTGCGCCATTGCTCCAACTTGGCGATTTGCATTGGTTGTGGCATCCGGTTATGCGGCTCCCGCCCTTCCGTTTACAGGCTTTTCAATTCCGATGGACTCTATGGGCCCGGTAGTTCAATTCTTTGCCAAGCTTCTTCCCCTTACCTGGTTTATCGAGGGACAATCTCAGCAATGGGTAATGGGTGCGAATGTCCGCGACATGGGCGAAATTTTTACCTGCTTAGGTCTGCTCATCATAATTCCGCTGATTTTCGGCATTCCTTTGCTGAAAAGAAAATATTTCCGCAAAGAAAAAAATCTCGAGGCAGATCCCGTCAGCCTTCTCTCAATTTTAAAAAAGAAGAGGTCCTCATGAAATCTTGCGGATGGACCGACTGTTTTGTAGAAACCGTTAAGGAGAGCCTTACCAACCTCTCCTGCTTTTCGTTCTTCTTAGTCGCGATTTTCTTCTATTCTTTTTACTACGCTTGGCCGTATACGGCTCAGCTTCCGGATCATATCTCCGCTGTGGTGGTTGATTTGGACAACTCTCCGGTTTCGAGAGAGCTCACCCGAGGTTTACAAGCCGTTTCCCAAATAGATGTAAAAGGCGTCACCAACAATCCTGAAACGGCTATTCGGGATTTAAAAAACGGAAAATTTACGACTCTGATCACCATCCCTAACGGCTTTATGAAAGACGCTATTACCGGCGTTCCCACAGCCTTGGAATTAGTTTCTAACGGAGCGTTTATTGTGAAGGCCCGCTCCTCTATAGCAGGGGCTGCGGGTCCCTTACAGGAGATAGCTTCTGCCGCAATTGCAGCGCAATTGATTAAACAGGGCGTGCCTATCAGCACGATTGCAGCAAGTGCAAATAAACCGCCTGCAGTGATATTTCAACCAATGTACAACACGGTCTCGGGATACTTGAACTTTGCGGTACCAATCGTATTCTGCATTATTTTCCAGACGGTAACTTTAGCCGGGGTAGGAACACTCATTAATGAATGGTTCTGCGCCAAGCAGATGCCCTTCCCTTTAGTTCGAGCCATACAAAGTCTTCCATATCTGTTTGCTCTTTATCTTCCGTTCTTCTGCATTCTGCTTTTCTGGACGCTGTTTCTTGAAGGAGCATCCTTTGCTTGGCACGGCATAAATTCGTTCCAGAATATTCCGGCAACATTAGCTGCCTGTGTCTTTTTATCCATGGCAGTGTGTGCTTTAGCATTAGTAGTAGCTTTTGCGTTTAAACGGACAAACTACGCCGTACAGGCCGTCGTTCTAACTTCTCTGCCCTGCGTATTTATTACCGGCGATTTGTTCCCGCTGCAAAACATTCCAAACTACATCAATATGATCGCCTTCTTTATTCCGTCCACGCCGGCAGTACATGCCATGCTGAGAGCATCACAAGCCGGTGCATCAATTGGGCAAATCATGCCTCACTTGCTCCACTTATTTGGCCTGGCTGTATTTTATTTGACCATTGCTTATTTAATTGCGAGAACCTACCGCAACGATTACCAAGTTATCAGCAGTCCCTATTCATTGAAAACCGTCAAAGAACAAACTGTTCTTTCGACCAAATAATTTAACTTACGGCGCTGAAATAATTAGGAGAAGACAGGTTGAAAACAAGCTCTTCGTACTTAAACTCCTTGTCCTCAATGATTTTTTTGTACAACAAAGCACCTTGCTGAAAGCAAACATCGCCACTACGAGAGAGGTATGAAAAAAGTTTAGGAATTGAGGCTATTTCTTCGGCATGTATCTGCCTTTTGCATATAACCGACTGTTTTTCATATAGTTTATTTTTTAGTTAATAGATAAAGAAAACAGGTGTCGACATTAAGGGAAAACGTTTACTTTTGGGATTTTAGTATAATTTTTGTTAACTAGTTAGAGGAGAAAAAGAACTGCTGAAGTAACGCTCGTTGGTATAATTCAGTTCCAGTAGGAGGAGTTATGAGTAAAGATATGACTATGCATTTTATGACAAGCGCGAGCTTTCCGTCTGTAGGAAAGCCGAGTGTCTGCACGCCTCCATTCCGTAAAGCCGCCTTTGGAACAAAACCTACTGGACTACAAAAAACTAAAACTCACGCCGTGCGCAAACATACCCCTAATAAGGAAACTAGGGAAACAATCGAAAAAGCTCTTCGAGGTGAAGATGTCTATGGTCCTTTTTCAACTGTAAAAGAACTGATGGCTTTTTTAGATGCTTAATATCTTTGCCACAGGTAAATTTAAAAAAGACTACAAGCTCGCTGGAAAACGCGGGCTTAATATTTCATTGCTGACGGAAGTTATAGAGAAGCTTCAACGTCAAGAACCACTAGAAGCAAAATACAAAGACCATGCATTGACCCCCAGCAAAGACTATATTAATTGTCGGGAGTGCCATATTCAACCTGACTGGCTTCTTGTTTACCGCATTGATAACAATGAATTAATGCTTGAACTTCTGCGCACTGGGTCGCATAGCGACTTGTTCTAAATTCTCGAACTCATTTCTAAAACTCTCTCAGCCCAGTTAGGCCCATTTATGACACCAAGGTTTTACTCATTGACCGAGGACGTTTTCAGGGAATAGGATGATTACCTTTTGTAACAAAAGTAAGACCCGGGGGTACTATGTGGGATGGCGTCAAAGATACTGCTGAACAGGGAAAACATAATGTCACAAATTTAGCAAACGGCGGAAGCTTCGGCCAGCTTGGAGACACTAAATACAGACCGGATTCCGGAACGCCCAGACAAGGAGGTACTCACCATAAAGACAAGTTGGACCTATACGACCACAACATGGGTAAACAAGTTAAATTCGACAAAGGCAAACTACATTCCACAGTTTCATCTCATGCTCAGGAAACATCGACTGGAAGTTCTATAACATTTGACAACTTGATTGAAGAGATAGGAGTGCTCTCCAATAGAGTGGACGGTATCCAAGGCCCCCTAATTGAGGGTCTACAGAATCTTGTAAGAAAGCATGAGACAGAAATTTCGTCTTGGAACAATAGATACGGAAAGCTTCAAGATACTATTTTGCTTTTGGAAGATTTTTTAAGAAATCCAGAAAAGTTTGAGCAATTAAAGAAGACTATTAGCGAGGCTCAATCTATTAATTACTCTCTAGAACTTACTGTAAATAGTATAAAAAGTCGGCTTGAACATCTACAAAGCGAAGTGGACGGGCTCTTCCCTGCAAGGATTGACTCTCACTTTGCCAAGATTGAGTTTTCTATTATGGAAACTGGTTGGGACATAGATGAAAATAAACGTAGAGTAGCCGAATTGGAAAGCTTGTTAGAAGAGACAAAACCCTTTAAACAAAAAATTAAAGACTTGGAATCAAAAGTTTCGTCAATTGAAAGCCTTGTTTCCGAAGAAATAAAAAGCTCTCGAGACGGCAAAAAGAATCTTCCCTCGCACATTTTTGTAAAAAATAAAACTCCCGATAAACTTTTCTCAGCACTAAATGAGCTTAATAACCACCGCAGAAAACTAGCCAAGTTGGAAGCCAAGTTAGAAATCCTTGAACCTAAAGTTATCTCTGCATACTCAAGGCTCGCCAGCAACGGTAATGAGCTAACGAAATTAATACATGAAATACCCGGAGACGACTCTAGCCGAATAATCCTTAACCGTCTTGCAGGAATCGAAAGAAGACTAACCTTACTGGAAGACTCAAAGAAATAAAGTGGAAGAACTTTTGCCCCCTTGGGCTTCAGAGAATAAAAAAAATGACGCCCCAAAGTAATTTACAACAGTACTCGTACGGTGATTCAACTTTGACGATTTCAAGGAAAGGTGAAACCGAGAACACTTCCCTCTACTTGGGAGAGTTTGTAGTCGGCTCGATTCGTGCCCGCGCGCGCCGACAAGCCATGCCCCCACTTCAGTTGAACACCCCCTTAGCCCGTTCTTGGGTTGGTACAAAAGAGAAGTTTCGCTTGCTTGGCCGGACAATCACAATACTTAATTTTGGAAGTAGGGAAAACCACGAAAAAGTTCGCTACGCAGTTTTTTTACTCAGAAACAACGTTCTCTACGTAAGGCTGTTTTATGACCAACTAGTAAAATTAAAACCAAAAGGACAGAAAAACAAGGGAAAAAAAGCATTCAAGAGATTTCTTAAAGAAAATAAGCCAAAGCGAAATAGTAACCCCTTCCCTCTTGCAAAAATTGTACCCAATAAAGGTAGCATCCAAATTCTTCAAGGCGGTGCACCAGGCTTGGGGAAGAGAAGTTGAATACTTTAAAATCAGCGCGGGAACAAAAAGAACGCCTAAGCAGAATAGCACATTCTCTGTCCTCAATTATTTTTTGTACTGCGAAGCACCTGGCCGAAAGCAAACTTCGCCGGGATGAGAGGAGTATGAAAAAGCTCAGGAATTGAGGCCCTTTCTCTGGCATTTATCTGCCTTTTTTATATAAGAGCTTGTTTTTCGTACAACTTAGTTTTTAGTAGATAGATGAAGCGAACGTGTGTAGACATTAAGGGAAAACGTTTATTTTTGAGACAATTTTGTTAACTAGTCAGGAGAAGGTCATGAATGATAAAACAATAATGGAGTTGAAGCTTTCTGCTCAATTCGTTGGGCAAAGCCAACAAAATATTTGTCCGTCCTTCCAGTTTATTCAAAATTTAATTGAGGTTAGTTCCAACCCTTCCTTAGAGTCTCTTACCGCTGAAGTTGAGGCTCTGGAAGTCAACAATAAACAACTCGAAGAACTGAGCCCTGTCATTGACATCGCAACCGATTTCGCTCGAACTGACCCAAAAGTCGGAGACCCAAAATTTGATAAGGACAAAAAATTTGTTGGCTCTTTAGATGCCCTTTCCGCACGCATCCAAAATCTTTATGCTTCTTTGGAAGATACACGTGAAAGAGTCCGTTCTACTAAAGCGCGAGAGTCTAGCATAGTCTCTCTTAATACTCGTTTAGCAAAAGTTGAGGCTAGCTTAAAAAGACTTTTCGATATAGTTCGAACTCTCACATTTCTTGTCACCTGCCATGATTCCGCAGTCGATGAGTCTATTAAAACAACCTCTAATCCTGTTTTAGCCCAATTTCTCTAATATGGAGACGCCTGTTTACCAAGTCTGCTTTTCTCCTGAGTTTGAAGAAAAGTTCAACTCCCTGCCTGCCGATATTCAGGCAGCCGCAGGAAAAGCCATCCAAAAACTTCTCCGTCAATTAGATTGCACCGTTATGCGAAGTGTTCTGCCGCCTTATTGGGCTTTCTATGCATTGTCTAATCACAGTTATCGGAATCATTCAGAAGAGAAGAAAATACTTTTACCTTGCTTGATCGGCACTCATAACAAATCGAAAAAAGAAACCGAAAGTAGTTTCGAAAAACCATCTCACGCCTTATCACCTTTAAAATCCTGAGGAATGCCGAAGGTAAAGAAAAGTTCCTCCAAAATCTTTCTGCCCGAGAATACTTTATTTTTTCAACGAGGCGTACAAGTCGAAATCATCCGAATCCTCG
>NZ_CABSJB010000031.1:0-31787 GCF_902477955.1 uncultured Turicimonas sp.
AGGTGTTTGTAACGGACAAGTCGGAAGACAAGTCCAGTAACCGTAAGGTAATTTACTTATGAACAAAATATTTAAGAAGATTTGGAACAAATCCAGAGGCTGCTTTGTTGCGGTCAGTGAAGTTGCATCCGCCGCAAGTAAGAAAGGCGGAGAAAATGTTTTAGTTATAGGTTTGTTGGCTGTGATTCCTTCTTTTGGAGCAGCTGGCACCCTAACCATTAATTCCGATTGGCACGTCTCTCAGCAGGAGGGAATGACCATCAATATGCATCACCTACAAGATGAGAATGTAATCGTTAACGGTAACTATTACATGGACTCGACTTGTGCTTTTTATCTTGCTGATCAATCAAAGGTTGGAGGTTTGCCGATTGGAAACCTCCAAGTCAACGGAAGTTTTTATCTCCAATTTCCTTCAATTGATCCATATCCTCAGAATCCGACGGGATACACATTGGCCCATGTGCATTTAAAAGATGCAACGGGAACATTGAACATCCGAGATAATTTCTACATTTCCAGTATTTCTTACTTGCATACTTCCAACTTTTTCGAGGATAAGTCTGGAAAAGCTACAAGCTATTTAAAGGTTGGAGGCACTACAACTATTGAGAACGGTGGCTCTATAAATGCTCCGGGTACCTACGGTGTTTCGAGTCAGTTCGCTGAGTCCACACACGTTCTCAATGTTCTTGATCTTTATGGAAGTTACCACGGCCACGGCGGATCTATTAACACAAAATATTCCCGAACAATTGCAGTCGGAAACTTGCGGAACGGCGGATACTTCGGCCAAGGCTCGAACACTCCGAATGGCTTTGATAATGTTTATTTTGGAACATTGAACCTTTTCAGCGGGTCTACTTTAGGAAATAACGGGGCTCTGGTTATAGGTGCAATGGAGCAAAACAAGGTCGCTGTAGGGAATGTGCTCAACCTAAACGGCGGAGCAATTCATAACCGGGACGGCTTAGTTCAACACCAGGGCACGATAAATGTTAACTCTGCCTATGATTTTTCAAATTTCGTACAAAACGGCGGAACTTTAAACAACAATAATTCCCTTACTCTTACTGATGTCACTCTTAACGGCGGTAGCCTTAATAACAACAATACGCTGACTCTTAGAGGGAATGTAGTAACCAATGGAAGATTGGCTTTAAAGGGAACCATAAATAATCAAGGTTCTTGGGTCGAAAATAGTCCGATAGTTTTACAAGGTACCTTCAACAATAGTGGAACTTTCGTTACTGCCGGCTTATGGAACTTTCAAAATGGCTCGAAGTTTAATAATGCAGGAACTCTTCAAACAAATAACGCCTCCAACGTATTTGACTCTTTAGGCAGCCAAGGCCAGACAGCATTGACAACCGTCAGCAGGAATGCGCAATTGCCGGAAGAAGCGAAGACGGCATTGACTGACTTATTCCGCCATTACGTTCCCGGAAGCGTTGCTCAGAATCTGGTTGACCACGCCACATTTAGCGGCGGGAAAGTCATCGTTACCGGCGTCAATCTGACCCAGACGCAGGCAGACGATTTGAAGAAAGAATTCAAATCAAAGTTTTTTCTCCTTCCAACAGAAATTTCCGCCAGCACTTTTCAACAAGAGTGCTAACTGAAGTTTCTGTATTTATTTCAGGAGAAAAAATGAACAAGATATTCAAAAAAATCTGGAATAAGGCAAGAGGGTGCTTTGTGGCAGTTAGTGAGGTTGCTGCAGCCTCAAGTAAAAAAGGCGGGAAAAATGCCTTGGTTGGAACAATTGCTTTCCTCTTACCTTTAACCTCATATGCAGTACAAACCATTAACGGTGATGTCGAACTTGGAACACTTAAAGAGAACGTCAAAAACACTCTGAGAGACAGTTACATTATCAATGGAAATGCAACCGCTTCTGCTGATTCTCTTCATGTTTCATGGACTTCAAAAGACTTTCGTGGCATGGAAGATCAAACTTTGACCGTAAATGGCAACCTGACTGTAACCAGCCCTTACATGGTGATAACTCACAGAGGAGATGGGGCATCCCAAATCACTGGAGGGTTACACGTTCGTGACAATCTTTATTTGGATGCGGGATTGTTACGTGTCGGCAGTGGAAATTCTCACGACGGAGGCACTGTAAACACTTCATTTTCTGTTGGCGGAACTTTGAGGGTTGCTCAAGGGGCAACCATTGACAATAGGTCAGATTATTTCTACGTCCATTTAAATATGTCGGCAGGCACCTTGGACTTTTCAGGTAATCTTGATATTTCCACCGTTGAAACTGGGACGATTAATTATGGGAACATGATTGTTCGTAACGGTTCATACAAGCAAACTAACAACGTCCAAACCTATGCTTCCAATTCCTTATCACTTTTAGGAGGCAGTCTTACTAACGAATCTTCGTTGGTCGTCGGAGTGAAAAGCGGTCAATTTTCTGTTGGCAATTCGCTTACTTTAGGTGGCGGTAATTTAACTAACAGAAATTTATTGACTCAGATAGCCGGAAATATCAACATAACAGGCGGCAGTTATGACTTCGGCACTTTCAATAAGAGCAACGGTACTCTTGGCAACGCCGGCACTTTAACTGTGACTCAATTCAACCAGTCCGGCGGTTCTGCTTCTAACACAGGAAACCTGACTATTGGCAATGCTGATCTATACGGTTCATTGACCTCCAGCGGAACGTTAGCTCTCACTGGTAATGTCATCAGCAGAGGAAACTTGTCTTCGACAGGAACGCTAAATAACCGTGGCAGCTGGACGGAAACTAATGCATTCACTATTGCCGGCAATCTCAACAACACCGGAGCAATCAACTTCCAGAATGGTTTTGCGCTTGCTGCCGGTTCAAAGTTGAATTCCTCCGGCACTATTCAAACCAACAATGCCTCAAATATCTTTGACTCCTTAGGCAGTCAAGGACAAACGGCATTGACGACCGTTAGTATGAATGCCCAATTGCCGGAAGAAGCAAAGACGGCATTGACTGACTTATTCCGTCACTATGTTCCCGGAAGCGTTGCTCAGAATCTGGCTGAACACGCCACGTTTACCGGCGGAAAAGTCATCGTTACCGGCGTCAATCTGACCCAAACTCAGGCAGATGATTTGAAGAAAGAATTCAAATCAAAGTTTGTTGTCTTTGAGTTTTATAGACTTTCTTCTTTTTCTTCCTCCCGGAGAACCAAATGAGCGAATCAGAAAATGTACTGTCCCTTCCTTCCTGCCGTTCAAATTTATTTAATCCGGCCGATTCATATGTAAGAACTTTGGGATCGAAGCGTTCTCAGACAACGGTAGAAAATTGCGTCCGAAATATTGCAAAAATCTTGGGTCACTCTTCCTATGACAGAGTTGAATGGTCCAAATTGAGAAGGAGTCACTGGCAAAAAATTTTAGGTGCTCTTGAAGAGAAAGGGTGCTCTCCTTCAACTAAAAATCTTTACTTAACTGTGTTCAAAGGAGTTGCTAAGGAGGCATGGTCTAATGATTTGCTTCCGCAGTCGGCTTATCTGAAAATCAGCAGTCTGAAAAGTTTGAAATTTGAAAGACTTCCCAAGGGCCGCAGTTTAGACTTGGAAGAAGGAAGAAGACTCTTAGAGTCTTGTTTCAACGGCACTACAAAAGGCTTCCGTGACCGAGCCATTTTTGCCGTAATGATGGGCTGCGGGCTGCGCAGGGCTGAAGTCGTCTCTTTGAAACTTGCAAACTGGAATTGTATTGATAGAAGTTTTTCTTTTATCGGCAAAGGAAACAAAGAGAGGCGGGTTTATCTACCGAAGAATTTAGATAAGTACATTGATGAGTGGCTTATAAAAAGAGGACTGGAAGCCGGAACTTTTTTTCCTCCTATTTGTCAAGGGGAAAAAACAGACAAATTAAAATTGGACAAGGAGCTAACTTCTACTTCAATTTACCGGTTGTTGATGAATCAAGCAGATTTTGCCGACTTGGGAAAAATCCGCCCGCATGATTTACGCCGTACTTTTGCAACACGGATGCTGGAAGCCGGCAGCGACCTCTTTATATTGCAGAAAGCGATGGGCCACTCTTCAGTGGCTACCACCGCTCGCTATGACTATCGCAACGAACAAAGCCGCCAGAAGGTATGTAAAGAACTTAGTTTTTAATGTTGCTCCTATCTTTCGGCTTCTTTGCTCTTTATCCGGATAGCCGTTATAAATTCTTGTACCCAACCTTGCGGGGGACGGCATCGGATTACCTTTTTATCCTTAATGAGGACTGCCAAAAAAGGCTTAGAGCGATTGTTATCCACGACATATAATCTGTCGCAGAGTTCGACCATAGTCTGGTAATTCATTTTTAATCTTATTTCTCTTCTGAGAACATCTTCTTTGTTGACCGCATGGCCTCCCAAACTTACTCTTTGTCGAATTCTTTGATAATTAATAGCTGAGTTATTAACTCCGACTAGAACTCCATTAATTTTGTAACCCTTAGATTTGGCCTCCTCTAAAACTCGGAATTCAGATTTTCCGGAGAAGGTGCTTTCAAAAGCGAAAGAAATATTTAAATCAAGACAAGCCTGTCTTTTCCTTAATGCCGTCTTAGCACCTTTGACGAAATCTCCGTTGAATCCTTCTGTTAATACATCAGGATTAATATAAACAAGAGAGGAGAGGGAGGGAACTTTAGCTTTTGCCAGCTGATAAACCGTCGATTTCCCAGCTCCGTTCACTCCGGCAAAAAAAACAATCTGCGGTCTGTCGCTCTTATACATATTCGATTACTACTCGACCGTCGGGATATTCAGTTATCACTTTCTTAGGATCCTCAAGATCCCCGTAGGTCACAGGAACTCCTTTTGAAAAATGTTTTTTCCTTATCGTATCGGCAATGGAATCGTCCTTACCCATATCTCCCAGAGCATTTTCGAGCTGAGTCTCCAGTACCTTATTAGCCATTTTGTTTTGGAGAGCTATTACTTCCTTTGTCACTTTGTCCATACTTTTTCAATTACCTTAATCATTCCAATAGTGCTTTATTCTCTAGAGCAAAATGCAGAGCGATTATCTATTTAATGGCTTGCTTACTTTTTTCAATGTACTCATTCTTGAATTTCACAAAATCCGCAATAACCAGTTTCTTTACTGCTTTAATAAACGCCTCCATGTAATTCCAATCAGGTTCTTTATTATCATTGAGAGGAAAAGAAATCTTTTCGTTTTCTAGAGCATCTTGAGAGAAAGAAGAACTCCCCCAGGAGTAAAGAGAAAAAGATTTTTGTAACGTAGCAACAAGAAATAATCCAGTTTCTTCATTCAGTTCTTGCTCTTTTGCTTTAAAGACTTTAATTTTGTCTCCGGTAAAAAATTCCTTATCTTGATAATAAGCAGTGGCAGTATCTTGTCCAAAAGAGATTGTTCTTGCTTCATTTAGATACACTGGATTTTGATCTATGTAGCCTCGAATGCCGTTGGCCGAAGACCCTCTGGCTACATAGGGGAAACTGCCTCCAAACTTAACAGAATTGGCATTAAATTTTTTCTTTGATTGTTCCACCAGAAAAAGTTCGTTAACTTTGAAGGAAGAATAGTTCGGAGGGTTTTTTAAAATCTGTAACTCATCATCCGATAGTTCGTAATCATTTAGTCCAGCAACTTTCAAATAAGTATCGAGTTCTCGAATGTAATCTTCCTCGAGTTCTCGAATGTAATCTTCCTCGAGTTCTCGAATGTAATCTTCCATGAATTGGAGATCCAACTGATCTTTATCGTTAACCGGAAGATTTATTGAGTCCTTCTCCATTCTCTTCAAATGCCATTTAAAACCGTATCCATAGCTTTTCCCTAGTTTTCTAAGGGCCGTAATAATATACAAAGCAATTCGATGAGTTAGCTCAAAGTTGGGATAAAGAACATTGATGTCATCTGAGGCCCAATAAGACAGTGGCTGATAAAAAGCCTCCCCAACACTTCCGTTATAAGAAACTGAAATTGTGTTACCTGAGTGAAGATTTGTATTGTTTCCTACAGTTCCCGTTTTGCCATTATTTTGAGCGGAAGCACCAATAAAAGGTATTGATCCTTTAATCATTTGTGCTTTGGTCAAACGAGTACCTTTTTTTAAAGTAAAAATATCTGAGATTAAGAAATCACCAAATCTACCCCCGTTTTTCTTGAAGTTATTTTCAAGCTCTAACAAACGGGGGTTCGTTATTTTCCCAAGGAAGAATCTCCTCTTTGGATGATTTCCGATACTTTCCAAGACAAATAATCTTTGACAGCTTGCTTGAAGTCTTCCAACGAAGGTTTGTTATCTATCTTGACATGTTGAGAAAAAGTCCAATCGTTGCCGGCTAAAGAAATAGTATCTTTAATGAGTTTCCCGTTGGCTTCAGTATAGTAGTCCGTAGAAGTTTTTCTGTTTAAAACTCGAGCAACTAGCTCAACATAGCGGCCTTTAGCATCATCTGTATCTCGGAGATTAACGTCTTGACCAGATTTCTTTCGGTTCATTCTGGTATACCCATCCTCCGTGAAATCTATAAAAGTTACTAGATTGTCTGCATTGTGAGGTTTACCCGCTTCAAAAAGGTAAATGGCAGTTTGGACTGATGCCTTACCGGAAAAGAGATCTAGGGGCATCTTAATACTTGCGATTAGTGAACTTTTCTCTAATATTTTTGCCGGATAAATTCCACCATTACCTGCGCCAGCATTCTCCTGAATCAAAACACATGCAAAACCTTTTTGCATTTTTGAAAGAGCTTTTTCTACGAAGTTGAATCCTTTCCCATCTGCTGAGTATGGCGGATTAAGAAGAAAAACAGTAGCAGGAAAGTCTATTGTCGTTGTCAAACTGTCGGAATGTTGAAGATTAGAAGAACCGTCACCTACCAATACCATATTCATCACAGCCAACATGAAAATAGTATCTAGAATTTCGATCCCGCAAATTTGTTCGGATTTAATTTTTTTTATCTTTTCTTTCAGGAGCTCCTGATCTGAAATCGAATCTTTTGCATCCTGGAGCATAATTTCCAGTGCCGAAACTAAGAAACCTGCTGAACCCATTGCAGAGTCTAGGACAAATGAATCTTTATTGGTCTGAGCCAACCGAGCCATCAGGTTTGTCACATATCTCGGCGTAAGTACAACATCATTCAACTTGTCCGTACTAATATTTGCCCACTCGCTGAGTTTGTTAAAAATCTTCCCGGTAAAGTCCAGATGCAGCCTAGAATTGAAATAGGGAATTACGTCGGACAAAACTTGTGCAAATAAAGTCTTAAATTTGCTTTCTCCATTAACCGGCTTATACAATTTTTCGTTACTAAATATATTGCCCAGTAAGTTGAGAATAATTTGTCGTTTTTCGTCGGGCGTTCCTCTATCTTTCAAAAACTCTTCTATGCGGGTGTACAGGGTCAGTCCGTCGTTATTTCTTGCCGATTTATTTCCCTTCAAATCGGCAGGAGTTAAGTTCGCCACGTCCTTAATAGGGAGAGCTGCCATAATCAAACCGCAGAACAGATAAAGTTTTTGATCGGTATTTAGAAGAGGTTTAAGAACTACATCGTCATAAAGGCTCTGGTGAATTTTTTGAATACTTTTCTCTAAACTCGACTCGGCTTCTTTTTTTAATTTTTCTAACTCTTCTTCCGATAAATTCACCTTATCTAACAGATCAACAAGGTGCTCCAAATTGGTTTCCTTAAACAAAGAAAAATCCGTTACGTCATCCAATAATTTTGGATACAACTCATTATTGCGAGAGAGATAAAAGGCTTGAAACTCTGTTTCTAGAGAACCGTCCGGTTTTTTATACCCGTTCAATCCAACTGCAATTACCTCTTCGTAATCAGAGTGCTGAAGAACCACCTTAGCGTAATGCACAGCTCCGTTGACTGCATAGCCAGTTACCGCCGCAGTAGACTGATCAATATTTTTAGATTTATCAAGTTTGATAAGCTTGTTTTTTAAACCCTTAACCTCAATCATCACAGGGATGGGTCTTTGATTTTGTGTCTCCAGAAAAACCTTGATATCTGGAAAGTTTCCTCCGTCTTTATTAGCCTTTGATGGGCCTTTTTTTAATGCATTATCAATAGAAGGGTTAATGGGTTCAGTCTTAGTAAAGTACTTAACCTTTAATTTTTTTAATTCTTCCTTGAAGATATCTTCTACTTGTTCTTCTACACTTTTTGCCATAATTATTTCCAGTTTTTTTAAATCTTCCACTCATAGCCGGACGGCTTTTTCTTTGCGTACTTATACAAAGTACTTTGCGCAACTCCCAGCTGCTTTGCTACTTTTCCCATAGGCAGCCCATTCTCAACCAGAACTTTTGCGCTTTTCAAAATTTCCGAATCTATAGGTTTTCGTCCTTTAAAAGCTCCTCTTTCCTTTGCCTTTGCAATTCCCTCTTTTTGTCTTTCGAGAATAAGAGAACGTTCAAATTGTGCAACGGCTCCCAGCAGATGAAGCAGCAGCACCGACATAGGATTCTTTTCCTTGTCTGGGCTGAATTCAATAGACTCTTTCTTAAACTTTACGGTCACTCCTCTTTTATTGAAAGTTTCAACCAGAGTAAGAAGATCTTGTAAGTTGCGTGCGAGTCGGTCCATACTATGGACATAAACAATATCACCGGCAGAAACCTTTTCTAGAAGACAATGCAGTTGAGGCCGATCAGTATTCTTTCCGGACGCCTTATCAATGAAGGTCTGATCTAAGGCGATTCCATCCAATTGCCGGGCAGTATTTTGATCAACTGAACTTACCCGGATGTAACCCAAATTTGCCAAAGCTTTACCTTTCTAGTTCGATTAATGGTCTAGGGAAATCTTTTCTTTGTTGAGGCGTATAGAGTTCCTTCAAGTTATTTTCAAAGAACTTAAACATACCGTTAGCATCACCAGTTTCATAGAATTTCCCAAGTTCTTTATGAAATAGTTCGGCTTCACGATTTAAGACGGTTATGGGAAAATAACCATCTTTCATTAAGCAGCCGTTCATCATCAAAGAGGCCGTTCTTTTATTGGCATCGTAGAAGGGTTGAGTTCTTGCCATGAACAAAAAAGTTGCAATAGCTCTTTCCGCAGGAGATTTAATTTCCTTTGTCAGATAATTAAACCCTCCCTCTAAAATCTGGGATAGATTTTCTGTCGGCGGTACATATTTAATGTTATGGAGAGATACTGCTTTATTTCTGATTACTCCCCATTCAAGCGCATCTTCCTTCGCAACAAAAGAATGTATGAGACAAGCAGATTTAATACTTAAAGAAAATTCATCGTTAAACAGTTGCAAAATTAAATTTTTACAGCCGTCTCCGTAATTTTTCACTTGCATTAAGTCAAAAATACTTATACCTCCAACAGATTGGCCTTCGAGAATTGTAGCTGTCTGTGGCAGAGTCGTTGGGTTGTTTTCAAGACTTCTCATGCAATTCCAAGTAATTTCAACCAGATTCTTCTTGAATATTGCACAAGCCTTTTTTGTATCTCCAATGTACGGCAGATCTAGATCAAATGAGCCTGTATTCCAAAACATACCGTTAAGTTCTTTTTGCATTCCTATATATCCGCCGGTAAAGAGGCTTGTTTTTCTATTTAGACTCTTTAAGTTAATCAGAATTTTTCCATTTTTAATGATTATAGACTCTAAATAGAAGAATTCTCCCGGTGATATTTTTCTAAATGAAGTGTACTTAAAAAGAATCAAAGCTCTTCTCTTCGTAACTTATTCCGGCAGCCAAACTTTCAGAGAATCTTAAAAATCTTCACCTTCAAAAATAAAAATTACCTAAATTTTTTTAAAGAAAATGGTGACATTTTGGTGACATTGAATAATCTTTATTCGTAACCTTTTGATTTTATTATAGTTTGTATTACCACCCCTTCCGCCAGAATCTAATCCCAATTAGCTTCTCAATTGCCTCATAAGGTCTTAAAAAGCCTTAAAAATCATACAGTTTTTGACATTCAATTTTTTTAATTTTTTTCTCAATAAGAGTCATATGACTCAGCGTATTTTCATTAAATCGTGGACGAAATGGTGTGAAAAATGGTGTGAAAAATTTTGATGACCGTATCTTGCACACCATACTTTGAAGGAACTAATATGAGTCTTAACACTGCTTTGAAAATCTAGAAAAGTCTTCGAGTATGTAAATTACTAAAACCTTCTTAAACCAAATCAAAAACTTGAGGCTTCCATCGGTTTGCTGTAAGATATAAACAAAAAATCGGAGCAAGTACTGTCGCCCGCGAATAAAATAACGCGGAATCTTTCGAGGGTGGTAATAGTGCAGTCTCTCCGATTTTTCTTTTCTTCGCATTCGTTAGAAAAAAGCTGCATTTGAGGCAGTCGTTACTCACGATACCTTTTCTATCATCAAGACCATTCGGCATAGGAGGAAGATTTTCTTCTGTCTTTACTCCTGCGGCTTTGGTTCTGGATCGGAGCTGAGATACGTACTCTCCTATCAGCTCTTTCCTGTAAGGGGACTCCCCCAGAGTATTGATTCTTACCTTATCTTGCTCCGTTAAATATGCATAACTTTGTGCAAAGGACGGAAAACTCAGGACACTTGCCCCTGTCAAGAACAGCACCCAGGCAGTTTTGGATTTTCTAATGCTCAAAAACATGAGATTCAGGTATTTTTGTTTGTATATCTCTTCATTATGAAAAAGACCTGACAGCTCTCATGTAAAGTTCTCTATCCAAAAATACCCTCTATCTTCTCCTATTTTCGGAATTGAACAACGAAACGTCTTTTTAGTTAATCTAGGTTTACTTTTATCCTCTGGAAGAATTGGAGCAAGAAAGGATTTTAAGGGGACCTTTTTCTTCTTTCAGACGCTTCTTTTCCTTCGGCGAAAATGACTATTTTTTAAAGATCCGCCGTACAAACTCGCGAAATCCATTCTGTGTTTAATTCACTCAAAGCCAGTGAGCACCGCAAGCTTTATTTCGAAGCACATAATGAATGCGAACAACATTATTTTTTTGTCAATCGTGAAATATAGGCTGAACAAATAACAATGTCGAACTCGGAGTCCTAAAGAATGAGAATTCTGATGGAGATGGACGATGGCACTTTTTTGTGGCCACATAAACATACAGCCACTTTCTTCTAACCAAAAAGCCCGCTTCTTACAGCGGGCGAAAACTATTGAAAAGCAAAACTAAAACAAAGACTTCTTGGAGGTAATGGTTGTACGGATTCTGCCATCCATCGAAGTGATGGAGGTATTAATTGTTGTACTTCTTCTTTCCGAAGTAGGAATTTCTGAGAGGGCTGCGACTTGAGAGATTGCATGGTTGACTTCGGTATCGTGAAGAATACCTGACTGTTTTGCAGATTCAAGAGTAGCAGCAACCTCAATTCTTTTTTGCATGGCGAATTTAGCCAATTCTAATTTTGAGCTCTCTGGCAAGTCTGCAACAAGAGAGCCAACTATGTTTTGTAAAGTTAATTCATTGCTCATTTGTTATCGCTTAGAAGGAAGAAAGGATTAAAAATAGAAGAACGATTCCAATTACGTAATACCAGAAATGCGAAGGTTCGTCACGATATATTCTAAATGTAAGGCTTCCGTTACTAAATTTCAATGTAGTCCGAAATTCTCCATATTTATCAGGGTCGTTATAGAAGGCCACCATTTGGTTGAGAATGCCAGGGATGCGGGTTTTAAGTTGCTCATCCAGCTGGTTCTTTTTTTCTGCTTCAACAATGCTGAGAATTGCCTGTGTTGCTGTGGCTTCGTTATCGTAAAGCCAAACAAGGGTTCTTTTAAAATCCGAGGGGGAGCTCTGGCATACGTGCTGTTTGAGGCCTTAAAAACTGGGCTATTTTATTTTGAGCTGTTTGAAGTTGTGGCTCTAACGGTTCCGTTACCAGAAAACGAATATCCTCCTGACCATAGGAGAGATACATTGAGGAAATATATGGCTTGGCAATTAACTCAACTAGCTTTATCTTTTGACTTGTTTCTAGATATTTCGGAGCAATCCTAATGAGCCTTTCTTTAGTCTTGGTTGCAGGAACCACCGAACCGTTTTTCCAATAGAGATGGGTCTCGTTAGCGTATCTTTCGGTATCAGGACCAAAATATCTACCTAATTCAGCAGTGTATTGATACCATTTATAAGAAGGTAAATTAAAAACTGCATCAAGGACGAACCGTTGGGCGTCTCTAGGTAATCTGTAGAAAACGTTATCATTCATATAAAAACAGTTATTACATTTTGTAATAATCCTATCCCCTGGAAATTTCGGAGGTCAATAAGTGAAACCTTGGTGTCACAAAAACCCGCCGTACAAAACCTTACAATGCTCTAACAGTCTCAAGCAGTTTTGGCTAAAAACCTCGCATAAACGTTTTCCCTTAATACCTACACGTTTTATATATCTGACAACTAAAAACTAAACTGTATGGAAAATAAGCACTTATATACAAAAGGTAGATAAATGCCGGAGAAGAACCATCAATTCCTGAGCTTTTTTCACACGACTCTCCCCTAGCGATATTTTTGTTCGGCGAGACGCTTCGGCGTACTCAAAAAATCATTGAGGGCAAGGAATTTAAGTTCGGAGAGTTTGTTTTTGAGCTTATCTCCAGTCTTTTTGTCGGCATTATTTTTTACCTTCTTGCAAGGGGTTTAGGAGCGCTGACTTCATTGGCGTTGGAATTTCCGCGACCATATCTCACTTTGGAACAAAAGCCTTGTCAAGTCGGAATGATTTCCCTGTTTAGAAAGGATTAAGACTCATGCTGTAGGTACTTTATGCCATAAGGCAAAGGTTGGAACGACTTTCCTATTTTGATGGACGTGTACGTGGGTTCAAATTTGTGGCCAGTGAGCCCCAAAGAGATCTTCAAGTGCATCGTTCACTAAAAATCGGCTGGTAAACCCGCAAAGATCGGCAGGACGCCCACCCTTCTTCTCTGTCTCTCTATCTTGCTAAATCTTCTTTCCTAGAAGGAATTGAGTAATCGTTTTTTAAGAGTGAAAAAACTCAGACTTAATGTGGTTAGATGCCGGAAGAAGAGTGATCTCCATGCCAGAAAAGACTACCTTGTGGATCGGCTGCCGGAAAAAGTGGAATGCCAGTCGGAAAATAGTGGATTTTGCAAAAGTGCCATCAACCCTCTCCATCAGAATTCTTACATACAAGCTCTTCTTTTCCAACTTTACCTCCTTAGACCATGATGTAATCGTCCCATTTGGGATATTCCAAAGTGGCTTTTTTGACGGCTTTTGGCTCGACTACCCACAAATGTAAGATCGGAATGAATAAAGTAAGAAGCCTCGTCCGAAAGGACGGGAGTTCATCTCTCAAGGAACAGCAAAAAAATATCCCAGTCACTACCAGACGCAGAATGAGGCGCCTTTAATCACGGTTCACAACCTTCGGAAACGGCGGAATTAGGTAACTCAAGAATGCCGAATTACCTTGGGTGCGTCGCCCGAATTTTTTGGATTTCCTGGCCGGTTTTAGTGAGCGTTGTCGAGCCTCATTTCCTTTTTAGTGTTGCGCAACACGCAACATATAAGTATAATGAATACATTTAATAAGTATATGCGACAATGATTAAAAGCTGGTTCCACAAAGGACTCCAAAAATTCTTTGAAACAGGCTCGAAAGCTGGTATTCAAGCTGCCCATGCAGAGAAACTATCGGAACGCCTATTCTTGTTGAACCGAATAAAAGACGTGCAAGAAATGAACTTACCTTCGTACCGTCTCCACCAGCTCAAGGGGGATAGGAGCGACATCTGGTCTGTAAGAGTCTCCGGCAACTGGCGCCTTACCTTTCAATTTATTGACGGCGATGCTTATGTAATTAATTACGAGGATTATCATTGATGACTACTATGTTCAATCCACCACATCCGGGAAAAATCGTAGCCGAACAACTTGAATTCCTGAATGTCAGTATCCGTGAATTTGCCCGTAACATTGGCGTTGCTCCCAGTTCTGTTTCCAGAATTATCAAGGGGAAGTCCCCTATCACTGCAACAATGGCCGTTCGTTTTTCCTCCGCTCTACCGGGCCCAACACCTGAAACTTGGCTCGCAATGCAGTCAGAGTACGACGCGTGGCAGGCTCGGCAAATTGTAAACACTTCTCTTATCAAGAAATACGAACCTCTTAACCAGCACGCCTAGTCCTCTCCCAGAGAATCCCATGTTTTCTCTTCCGACTTTTATCTTTTATTGCTTTACATCGACTATCACGCCAGGACCAAACAATTTAATGTCAATGTCATGGGGAATGAGAGTTGGATTCTTTAAAGCGCTGCCGTTCAATTTAGGAGTTATTACCGGCTTTTTTGCAGTAATGCTTCTTTGCTGTATTGGATGCGCTGCTTTAAACAGCCTAATCCCGGAAATCATGGGCCCCATGAAAATTTTGGGAACCCTTTATCTGGTTTGGCTGGCATGGAAGATCTTGAAAGCAGTTTATAGTCTTAAGCCATTTGAAATAGATAAGAAAAAAGCCTTTATCTCCGGATTCTGCCTTCAGTTTGTCAACGTAAAAATTATGGTCTACGGCATCGTTTCAATGCAGACCTTTATTCTTCCGCATTTCACGGATCCATGGATATTGGCAGGATTTTCTTTCTTCTTAGCCGCAATGGGTTCAGGCTGCAATTTAATCTGGTCAGCCTTCGGATCCGCCTTTGCTCACCTCTTCTCTCAATACACACGTCCGGTGAATGCGGTCCTGGCTCTTTCTTTGCTTTTTTGTGCAGGTTCTCTTTGGATTTAAGGGAAAAACTAAGATCTCGTAAAACCTCTCCGTCCTTTCGGACGGAGGTTTTTCTGTGAGAGAGTTGCCTCTAGGATCATTCGTCCTTCAGAAGACGTCCGGCAACCTTATTGAAGCCGCCGTCAATGTAAACGGTCTCAGCTGTAATGCCAAAAGATTTTTCCGACAGAAGGAATGCGGCTAAATTACCAACTTCTTCTGTGCTAACTAAGCTTCTTAACAGGCTCAAATCCTTAGCCAGTTTCATCAAAAGTCCGAAATCTTTAATGCCGCTGGCTGCTAGAGTTTTAATCGGTCCGCAAGAAATACTGTTGGCCCGGATGCCTCTTTCTCCAAGATCGGCAGCAATGTAACGGGTAACGGATTCCAGCGCAGACTTGCAGATAGCCATCGTGTTGTAGTTCGGCACAATCTTCTCAGCACCGAGATAGCTCATTGTGATAATAGAAGCTCTCTCTCTAAGAAGCGGACTAAATGCTTTTGCTAAAGCCGCATAGGAATAAACTGAAACATTCATAGCCTGAAGAAAACCTTCTCTGGAAATGCCTTCCAAAAAACTGCCTTCAATGCATTCCCGAGGCGCCCAAGCAATAGAATGAACAAATCCGTCAAAGCCTCCAGACCATTTTTCTTTAAGAGCAGAAGCAGCTGCGTCAATGGAATCATCGGAAGTCACATCCATCTTGATGACATCACCTGCACTGAAATCATTGGCAAAACCTTGAACTCTGTCCTTAAATCTCTCATTGTTGTAAGTAAGCGTCAGTTGTGCACCCTCTTCAAAACAAACCTTGGCTATCCCATAGGAAATAGAACGTTGAGAAGAGATGCCAGTAATAAGTATTCTTTTGCCTTCAAGTAATTTCATAATGCAATTCAAATAATTTAGCCTAGGCTGAACGTTGCCTAGGCGGAATTCTACCAATAGAAAAGACCGAGGTATCGAAATAGCTCGGTCCAAATACAATAACTTTCGAATTAGCCTTCTTTGACTATCTTCTTAATGTCCCACAACCGTTTAAAGGCTTCCGGCATATCGCTCTTAATCAGATCTTTTTGGAAAGAGTGAAGTTTGCGGTACAGGGAAGTCATTTCCTTTCTCGGTGCATATTCTTTATCAACGACTAAAACCTTCCGTAAATTAGGAATGATGTCTTTGAAATCACCTACCGCATAGGCAGCAAAGAGACAGTTGGTCACCACAGCCCCGCCCTTATTCTTGTAACGGACGACTTCGCTGTCCAACATGTCTGATTTGATCTGATTCCATAGAGAGTCTCGACTGCCGCCCTCAGTTACCGTGATTCGGTTCAAATCCACGCCGGCCTTTCTATAGATATCTGTGATTTCCATGTAGTCATAGCCAATGGATTCAAGGACGGAGCGCCACATTACCGCCTGATCATCATCAAGGGTCAACCCCAAAAAGCAGCTGCTCTTCTTTTGCGTCTCATCCTGGCCGCCTGTCAGATATGGGAGGAAAAGAACTCCGTTGCTGCCTGCCGGAACTTTTTCAGCTCTGGCACTAAGATCTGTGTAATAAAGAGCATCATCGGCTTTATGGCATACAGAATCTTTGAACCATCTCAAAGCCAAGCCGCCGGTTCTGATGAAACCCCAGTAAAAATAAGTGTTAGGAAGAGAACCGCTGTTAAAGATGAGATTGTTCCCTTTTTTGCTTAGCTCAGGCACGATGCCGGTGGTCGAAACACAGAACATAGCGCAGGTGCCCGCAACGTCTACGCCTTTTCCCGGCTCGAAATTACCGCATCCAATCATGGACTGCATAGTATCGCCGGCTCCTGCACAAATCTTTGTCCCTTCACGAAGACCTGTGTATTCGGCAATTTCTTTTGTTAAGCCTCCGACAATATCCCACGGCTTGAGAATTCTTGGCATATAGCGCTTATCAATACCTAAGATAGCCAGCTGTTCATCTGACCACTCTTTTTCCATGACCTTGTAGCCAAGGCCCCAACCGGACATTGCTCCCCAGTCGATAAAGGCGTCTTTACCTTTTAATCCGGCCAAATTCATAAGGATATACGGGCAGTTATGAACGAACTTAACACCTTGTTCTTGGAATTTTGTATTGTGCTTGAGAAGCCATCGTGCAAACATAGCCGGGAACATACATGAAGCAACCGGGTTCCCAGTCTCTCTGCCCCAAATGGAAAGATCCTTTTTATTAATGTACTCCACGTCATCCTGAGTACGGCTGTCGAGATAGTTAATATAAGGAGTGATAGCCTTCCCTTCGGCATTTACACCGGCGATACCGCAGATAACGCCGTCGCCCATAATCGAAACAATATCTTTGGGATCTCGGCCGATTTCTTTTAAATCCTCTGCGCAGCGCTTAATGCATTTAAGAGTGACTCCCAAGAAATCATCCAAATCCATCTCTACCCAACCGGGGTTAGGATATCGGAAACTGGTCGGAAGACTTTGTGAGGTAAGACACTCTAATTTTTCGTCATAGACAGAAACTTTGACGCTCTGTGTACCGGCATCAAAACCGAGATATAGATTTCCCATAAGATTGCTCCGTTTTCTTTCTATTATATAGCCGAGCCTTTTGTCTACAGCCTCAGGACATACAAGGCAACGGCTAAGGACAATCACTCATTGTGCTGCTATTCTTCGTATGGAATCGGATCTTTTACCCCGTTTTCTTCAAATGCTTTCAAACGATCAAGACAAGTTCCGCATTTTCCACAGGCTTTTTCATGTCCTTCGTAACAGGACCAAGTAAGCTCAAAAGGAACCTTCAGCCTTAATCCTTCTTTGATAACACGCGCTTTATTGAACTTCACCAAAGGAGCAGCAAGCTTAACCAATCCGTAGGTTCCAATGGAAATGGCTTGATCCATCGCTTGGGTAAATTCCGAAGAACAATCGGCATAGGCTTGGCCGGCTGCATCATCTGCATGAGCACCAATCCAAATTTCACAATCTTCTTCCGGGTAAATTGACTGGGCTAAAGCAGCGGCCGAAGAAAGCATCAAACCGTTCCTAAAAGGGATATAAGTCGAAACCTTACCTTCCCCTTTTTCCGCAATTTGATCGGCATAGCTTTTATGTTCGATGGATTGAGTGCTGTTTTTTAGAAGGGAACAGTCACTAAATTTGAGAATGTTTTCAAGGCTGAGAACAAAATGCTTTAACGAATAAAAATCGGCAATCTTCTGAGCACTGATAAGTTCTTTGTCGTGCTTTTGTCCGTATTCAAAAGAAACCGTCGCTACATTTTCTCTGCCAAGTTTTTCAACGGCAAGTGCGACACAAACTGTACTATCTGCTCCGCCGCTGGAAAGGACTAGCGCTTTCATCTTTGCTCCTCATACCGTAATTGGGCTGATTTTAGTCCTTCTTCCGGCTGCGGCTTACTTTCCAAACAAGGAAGCAAAAAATCCTTTCTTCGAATACGGTTCAGAATGACCGCCAAGGAAGCTGTAGCCGGTCTTCTCAATTTCAGCCTTTATTCGTCTCATATCCGGCTCACTCTGGCTGATGATCTTGATCTCGGCTTTTTTATAAGACGCATTGATCTTGGCATCCGGACAAATATTTCTAATCACATCTTTCAAATGCGATTCGCACATGGGACAGGCCATGCCTTCAACTTTAAGTGTCGTTTCTATCATGATTAATTGAGAATAATTATCATGCTCAATTATAAAAATTTGCCTTTCGTTTTTCAACAATTCAGTAACTATTAAGTTATCATTTGCATAATCACACCGCATAAGCATTGATGTGAAGACCTTTAGTTTTCTATTAGTTTGAATGAATAGCAAATGATTCCGTTTCGTATGTTTATCTCTTATCCCCTCTGCTACGCTTTTGAGAGGACGGTAATACGATCTCAAACTTTTGAGAAAACCTGGTCAAATATGCGTCCGCACCTGGAAAAAGGCATTGAGCTTATTGCTCAGGAAGCCCACCCTGAAGGACGCTCTCTCGTTCGTAAATACGTTTACCAAGAACCGGCTGTCCGCAGAGTCGTTAATGACTGCCTGCGGGAAATCTTTTCAACCGATATCATGTGCATGGTCTCTCAGATCCAGAACAATCATCGGAAAATAGCCGCTCGTAAAAAAGAAATTATCGAATGGGAGAAAGATCTTATTGGCAGTCCCAAACGGTCTTGGAATCCTTTGAACGCTTCCGTTCCTCAGCTCAAAGAAAAGATCGAGCGCAATAAAGTAAAAAATGCTGCTGACGAGAAACAAAATCAGGCTTTAATTGATTCTTCCTTGGAGAAATTAAAAGCAAGAGGCGTAAAACTTAATAAAGCCCAACTTGAGGGGTTGATAAATACGGCTGACGGAGAAGATGTGGCTGCGATTATGGCTACGGCTGACTCCATTCGCTTAATTTTCCAAAAAATGGATTCTCAATTAAAGTCCGAGGGGGCGACACCCGAGCTTTCAAAGAGCTATGCCGGCTTCTATATGATGTGCTGCCGTCTTTATATTGAAGCCATCGACCGAGCACTACTTAAAATTGAAAAGTTTTACTTGCCCCGTGTCTGTGGCATAGAGAAAAATGCGGCTAAACAGATTCGCTCAGCAGAATCTAAACTGGGCCACTCCAGAATTACTCAAGAGCAAAAGGACATTTTGAATAAGAATTGCCTCATTAATGAACAAATTATTGAGGTTGCAAAGTTCTATACAAAGCACTTGAATACAAGGGCTAAAGATTTGCTCGAACTCAAAGAAAAAGCCGAATTAAATTACGATATTTCTTTGAATACTTTCTTCACAATGAAGGCAGGAGCCGACCTTTCTCTACTGATGAAAAACTCGGAACAAGATTTAACGAGAATCTTTGAATTTGAGATGCCAAGTCCGGCCGCTCTTTACGATGTAGGCTTCGGTGAACAGTTCACCGCAGTTACCAGGCAGCTTCAACAAGACTAGTCTGCTTTCTCTGGATTAAGAGACACACAGAGAATTTGGCCCGAGCTTCGTTTCTCGGGCCGATTAGTTTTTGTCTAACAGAGAGTGATTTCTTTCCAGATATCTTCAGCTCTTAACTTCTTACCGCCTTTCCGATCTTGGTACTCAGTATGAAGAAGTTCGTGAGCCAGATGAGAATTCGGCTCTCCCAAATACTCTTTGTACAGCTCTTTAATCATCGGGTTGTTATGAGACTGTCTTAAAGAATGTTCCTCATCGATGGTCGTCAGAACTTTAGTACGTTCCAAGTTAAACGGATGGTAGTCTCCGGCCTCTCTCGGCGTTCCTCCGCCATTGATGCAGCCGCCGGGGCAAGACATTACTTCAATAAAATCAAAAGGACTCTTTCCGCTGAGAACTTCATCCGCAATATAGTCTGCGTTAGCCAAGCCATGAACCACGCCGATTCTTAACGGAGATTTACCCTCACCCAGGTCAATGGTCAACTCCTGTTCCACATGAGGATGCTCGCTCGTTTTGAACTGAATAGAATTCACATTTTTACCGGTCAATACGTAATAAACGGTTCTTGCCGCTGCTTCAGCCACTCCCGCAGTTTTACCGAAAATTACAGCCGCTCCGCTTCCTTTGCTCATAAACGGAGTATCAAAATCCTGGCCTTCCAGTTTTCTAAGATCAATGCCTTTTCCTTTCAAAAGTTTGGCAAATTCTCTAACGGTTAAAACCAAATCAACATCGGGAACTGCGTCTTTGGCTAGTGCTTGTCTCGCCGCTTCATCCTTCTTGGCCGTACAGGGCATAATGGAAATAGAACGGATTTTCTCTTTTGGAATACCTGTTTTTTCCGGTAGCCAACTCTTGATTAAAGAACCCATTACCGCCTGCGGAGAACGGGTAGTTGAAATATGAGGAATCAGCTCGGGCTTATGCAGTTCAACAAAGTTAATCCACGCAGGACAGCAGGAGGTAAACATTGGGAGAACAGCATTTTTATCATTAAGGCGATTCAGCAGTTCCGTACCTTCTTCCATAATAACCACATCGGCGGAGAAATTAGTATCCAGAACACAATCAGCTCCGGCTTTTTTCAAGGCTTCTACGATTTTTCTCTCAACGTTCACACCGGCTGAAAATCCAAACTCTTCTCCCAAAGTAGCTCTCACGGCCGGAGCAAATTGAAATACGGTATAAATTCCCGGATCCGTCAAATAATCATTGGCAACATCCACTTGGTCACGAGCCTGGAGTGCTCCGGTTGGACATACGACCGTACATTGACCGCATCGAACACAGTTATCCGATAACGCCCAAGGTTTCCCTTCTCTTAACCCGGCAGCTCGGTCCCTGCCGGCGCCTTTCATGGTCAATACATAGAGACCTTGAACTTTACCGCAGACTTCAACGCATCTTTCACAGCGAATGCATTTGTTTGGATCCAGCCAAATCGCCCGGTCGGAATAATCTTCTTCCTTCGCTACCTTGTAGGAGCCTGGAGCAATGCTCTTCTTCAAGTCCAATTTCTCTGCCAAATCCAAGAGTTCACACTTCCCATGTCTATCGCATCCCATGCAATTCATATCATGATCTGCAAATAAAAGGGCCAACTGCTTTCTTTGCGCCTGACGTACTTCAGGAGAATCAGTGCGAATTTCCATTCCGTCTTCTAAGCCGGTCTTGCAGCTTGTCGACAGCACTTCTCTTCCGTCAGGATATTTAATTTTTACGATGCATAAACCGCAGGAACCGGGAGTACTTTCCAATGTCGGATAAGCACAAAGAGTCGGAACAAAAAATCCAAGTTTTCTTACCGCTTCTAATACTGTAAGCTTTTCTGTAAAGGTAAAAGGAACCCCATTAATCAATGCTTTCATTATCTTTCCCTTCGTTTACTTAGCGGTTTTTCCAATTGGATTGGCTGTTTCAACCAAAAGTACCCTGTAGCAGCGCATGCATCTTTCGGCTTCTTCTTTTGCCTGATCGTCGGTAAGGCCCAACTCAACTTCTTCAAAATTATCCGTTCTGTTTAAAGGCTCCAATTCCGGAATTACTGTGCGGGAAGTGGAAATTACCGGCTTGCATTCAGCAGCATCTTCAAATAGACCTGCTGACTTAATCATGTCGCTCACTCTTTGTCTCTTATCAAAGGAGAATTTTTCGCCTTCCAGATACTCTTGAATTCGCTGAGCTGCTTTTTCTCCCTGTGCCATAGCTTCAATAAGTGAACGTGGGCCAACTGCACAGTCGCCGCCTGCAAATACTCCCTTCCTTGAAGTTTCTAAATTCTCATTGACGGCAATAATGGAATCTCGTTTACCTAATTCAAGCTTATCTGCGTCGACAAATAATTCTTTTTCGAGTTTTTGCCCGATAGCGGCAATAACTTTTGAACAAGGAATAACAAACTCAGAGCCTTCAATTTCAGTCAGCTTTGATTTTCTGGAATTCGGATCGCCCTCAACCTTCAGTTTGCAGCAAAGTAAACCTGTCACCTTGCCGTCTTCTATAACCAACTGCTTTTGAGCTGTCAGCCAATGAAAAGAAACGCCTTCTTGATGAGCTTCATGAAGTTCGACAGGATCGGCCGGAGATAGTTGTTCCGTTCTTCTGTATACGACAGAGACTTTGCCCGAGCTGATTCTGACTGCCGTTCTGCAGCAGTCCATAGCTACGTTTCCGCAGCCGACAATTACAGTGTCTCCCTCATAATGAAGAGGTCTTCCTTTAGAAACTGATTTTTCGACTTGACGCAGAAACTCTATTCCGTCGGTATAGCCGACGATTTTCTCTTCGTCTTCAGGAAAACCGAGTTTCGTACCCTTAGCACATCCAACACCGAGAAATACTGCTTTATATCCGTCGCTGAATAAATCATCTATCGAAAAATCTTTTCCAAACTCTCTTTCGAAAAGAACACGTCCTCCGAGATTTTCGATAACTTTACTTGTTTCGCTGGAGAGCAAATCCTTAGGAAGGCGATATTGCGGAATACCTGTTAAGGCCATTCCGCCTGCCCTATCTTTGCTTTCAATAATATCAACCGGATAACCGGCAAGAAGCAAGTGGTAAGCACAGGTAATTCCTGCTCCACCCGCACCAATAACCGCTACTTTAGGTTTATTTTGCGGGGCGCGCCTTGGTTTGAAAAGATGATCTACGGACTCACCGAGAGAATCTGCTGCATAGCGCTTCAGATTTTTAATATCAACGGGGCCCTCAAGCTTTCTTCTTCGGCATGCAGACTCACAGAAATGAACACATACACGTCCGCACGATCCAACTAGCGGATAGTTTCTTAAAAGAACCCCGGTGGCTAAATCCGATCTGGACTCCTTAATGTAGTCAATATATCTGGGAATATTAACCTTCGCAGGGCATGCTTCGATACAAGGCGCCGTAACAACGGAAAACTGATCTGCTGATGTGTAGGGCACGTTCTTTTTTAGGTCTTCAGGGAAAAATTTTAGAGCTCCGAGGAGAGAAACCGGAACGGTCTGACCTACTCCGCAGAAGCTGCTTTCAGCCATTAGTGTGCAAACCTCTTCGATGACCTTCCAGTCTTTCTCTGAGAGACTATGTTTATCTTCAGAGGCCTTCTTTAATAAGTCATAAACGAGTGCGGTTCCGTTTCTGCAAGGAGTACACTTGCCGCAGGAATTCTCGGAGGCCTTTTCCCAGTAATCTCTTAGAACCTTAATCAAGGAGACTTCAGGGTTGAAAATAATGAAGCCTCTATGGGAAACAAACGCATCTACAGGATTAGAGCCGTCAAAAAATTCGAGCTCCTCAATATTAAGGGTCGCCGGCAGCTCTTCTAAACTCGCATTTCGTAAATCAAATGGCTCGCCGTCCCAAAAACCGTAACATGTCTTCATAACTTAGCCGATGAGGATGTGTTTTCAAATTATTTCTAAATATTACTATCCTTTACTATCCTTCTACTGACTCTTTCTTATAAGTTGAAAGTTGATTTTACTATGTGAAAAAAGTTAGGGATTTTTCTGACCAATGTTTCTACTTATTTTGAAAACATTCGGTCGCAAACGACATATTCCATCCTCTAAAGGATCTCGGAGCCCAATATGCACATAATCAGATTCAAATTCTGTTTTGGGCAATAGAATTATTAGAAAAGGAGAATTTTATGAAAGTCGGCGTTGCATTAGGGAGCGGATCTGCCAGAGGTTTTGCACATATCGGTATATTGGAATACTTGCAGGAAAGAGGTGTACACGTCGATGTTGTTGCAGGAACTTCCATCGGTGCTATTGTCGGGGCTTCTTACGCATGCGGCAACCTAGACAGACTCAAGGCTCAAGCTTTAAATATTAACCGTTTGAACTGGACGGCATTTTTCAATCCAAGTTTTTCTTTCGACGGTTGGATTAACTTAAAACATATGCAAATGTTTTTGGTCAAATCCGGCATTCCTAGAAAAATGAACATTGAAGATTTAAAAATGCCCTTTGGGACGGTTACCTGTGATTTGAATACAGGTAAAGAGCTATGGGTGACGGAAGGTCCGGTTTTTGATGCGGTTTGGCCTTCCATGGCAATGCCCGGAGTTTTCCAGCCCGTATTAAATAAAGAAAACCGTTGGTGTATCGACGGAGGAATTGTCAATCCTGTTCCAGTTTCTTTGTGCCGTGCTTTGGGCGCGGATGTGGTCATCGCCGTTAACCTAAACAGCGATTTGCTCACAAAAAATAGAAATCCTCGAGCTGAACAAAAGAAAAAACCAAGTGAGATTTACAAATTAGTGCAAAAGGCAAAGAAGCTAATCCCTGCAAAATATCAAAAAGAAACCCTCCAAAACGATATGCCTGAACCGCCGGATTTCTTCGAAACGATAGCTTCCTCCATCAATATTGCTCAGGACAGAATAACTAAAACACGTTTAGCCGGAGATCCTCCGGAGGTAACGATGCAGCCAAAACTTTCCAGAATCGGTTTGTTGGAGACTTACAGAGCGGAAGAAGCCATCGCCGAGGGAAGACGGTGCTGCGAACTAGCCTTTCCGCAAATTAGAGATGCCTTAGATCTGGTGCAAGTCGAGGAAGGAGAAAAGTAGTTCGGATTCTCATATTTAACGAAAAATTAAGCCTGTCGGTGGTTCGGACAGGCCTAATTTTTATTTATTTTTGTGGTTGGCTAGCAGATACAAAATACCCACTAGGACAGCACCTCCAACAATATTTCCCAATGTCACAGGCACTAAGTTATTAATAAAGAAATCACTCCAACCTACAGCTAGTGCTTTAGCTTCTCCTGCATTAACTAAAGCGATATAACGAGCATCGGTTCCGGTAAAAATGCCAAGAGGAACGAAGAACATATTAGCTATACAGTGTTCCATACCCAAAGCCACGAATGCCATTGTCGGGAACCAGAGAGCGACCACTTTTCCGATAACCTCAGTGCTTGCAGCGGCTGCGAAAACCGCTAAGCAAACCAACCAGTTGCAGCCGACTCCCCGGACAAAAGCAGACATCCAATCTAAAGAACATTTGGCGTTAGTTAGGTTCACGATGCTTTTTGCCCAGGGAAGCGTTCCGCCTGCACTTTCAAAAATGAGACCGGAAGAAAAAGCAATGACATAAGCAACGAACAGTGCCCCCACAAAATTACCAACCCAAGCAGCACTTCCTGCAAGAAAGGACTGTCCGACAGAAATTTGACCTCTAAGTTTTGCCGTTGTTAAGGTCATGCAGCTGCCGGTAAAAAGGTCTGCACCGCATAAAACGACAAGCATCAAACCGAGCGGGAAAACTGCACCGAAAATAAGCTTTCCCACTGCTCCCCACGACTCCCAAGGGAGTACTAGACCGACCCTTATCGCTAAAAATCCGCCGATAGCAATGTACATACCGGCTAAGACGGTATTTGCAATCCGGGAAATTAAATTTTGAGAGGCTTTAGAAACCCCCATGTTGACAGTTGCTTCTAAAATTTGAGCGGATGACAAAGTCGCCATCTGGTTCTCCGAAGAATAAGGAATTGAATCAATTGAATTTATCGAGCGCATTATACGGTTTACCTCTCCGGAAATAAGGAATTCCCGGAGAGAATTCAAAGCTTTAAAACAAAAAATCGAACTTTGAATCTTTATGCACGAAACGGAGATTTAATTCTTTTCCAGGTCCTCTAGGCTGGACTCACCGCATAATAGGACCAATCTTTGACAAAATATAGAAAATATTAGTTACACTGTAACCACTCTAATGACTTCTTGAAGAGCTCAAAAATGACTAAAACAATGCTTTCTATAATCCTGGCTCTTGGTTTTGCTTCAGTTGTTGCGGCTGCTCCGAGAGTGGAAACTCCACCCTCCATTGATTCTAAAGACAATATTTCCGGGGGCACGTCTGAGAAAAAAGTAGCACGCATAACAGCTAAAAAAACTGACGCAGTCACTAAAGAAGAACTTGAACAAGCTAAGAAAGATATTGAAGCCGCAAAGGTTCGTCAGAAAGATCCGAGATTCTGGCCAAAGACCAAAATTGAAGAGACCGTCAACAATAACAATGTTGTTACTGAAGTCAAGGTCACTCCAATGAGTACTCAAATCCCTTACACCATGACTCGTGAGCAACCTTCCAATCAATCTAAGAACGGAACCAGCGGCGACAATACCATGAGCGTTCCAAAATTCATTAATTTCGGTTTTTAAGAATGGCTGTATTTACTCCTCTCTCTGAAGAAGACATAAATAATTTTCTAAAGAATTACGACATCGGTGATTTAGTTGAGTACAGCGGAATCCTCTCAGGCATTGAGAATTCCAACTTTTATGTGACGACCACAAAAGGCCGATATGTCCTAACTGTCTTTGAAAGACTTAACGAAACTCAGATCCCTTATTATCTGAAACTTCAAAAACATCTTTTAGATAAAGGACTTTCGGTAAGTGGTCCCATCACGGATAAAAACGGGCACCTGTTTTCTTCGTTGAAAAATAAACCGGCAAGCATTGCTCCTTGCATTAAAGGAGAATACGTTGATCAACCAAATGCTCAGGCCTGTAATCAGATGGGCAAAATGCTTGCAGAAATGCACCTTGCCGTAAAAGATTTTCCTTTAACTCAAGAAAACACAAAAGGTTTAGCCTTCTGGGAATCTTCCCTTCCCTCTCTGAAGCCATACATGCCCGAAGAGCTTTTTGAATATCTGAAAAAAGAAATTCATCGGCAAAAAGAATTAATGAATTCGCAGGCTTACAAAGAGCTTGAAGCAGGCGCGGTTCACGCAGACCTTTTCAGAAATAATTCACTTATTGAAATCAATGGAGACGAGCAAAACCTCGGCGGAGTCATTGATTTTTACTTCGCCTGCAATGCTCCGTTCCTATACGACCTTGCCGTTACCCTTAACGACTGGACGATAGATCAAGAAACCGGAGAATTCCTTCCAAAGGAAACTCAAGCATTTTTGGAAGGATACAACTCAGTGAGAAAACTAACGGAAAAAGAACACTCTCTTTGGCAAGACATGCTTTCGGCCGGGGCTCTTCGCTTCTGGGTCTCTCGTCTTTATGACTTTTACCTTCCGCGTGAAGCCAGTATGTTGAAGCCTCACGACCCGAGACATTTCGAAAGAATATTGAAATTGAGAAGAGAAGCGGATCCGAAAGATCTTCCTTGGATCTAGTCTGAGGTTCAAATTTTCAAGCAGGCAGATTAACCTCTGCCTTTTTTGTTACTGATTTTTCTATTCTGAAATTTCTGACCTTTGTAAAAACAGTATGATAACGAAAGGTTTACTTTGGACTTTTTATGAACAAAAACTATAATCTCCCCGCTTCTACGGGACTTGTGTGGCTTAAGGCCGGATTCAAAATCATGAAAACAGCCCCTGTAGCCACCAGCGGCATCGTCGCCTTTTACTTATTGCTGATGCTTGTAGCAGGAATGCCGGGCGCTCTGCTAAACGTACCTTTCATTGATATTTTATTAAGCGGCCTGGTGACACCTTTTGGAGCCGTTGCAATTGCTAGTTGCGGCAGAGATGTATCCAAAGGAATAATCCCGACAATATTTCAATGCTACGGAGAATGTTTCAAAAACACCTCCGTCCGTAACAAACTCCTGCTCTTGGGGCTAATCTATGGAGTTTGCGTTATTTTGATCAGTCTTGTTTTTTCTTGGCTCTCCGCAGAGGACATCGCTAAGTGGTTCAGCAAAGACGGAAAGCTTCTTCCTAATGAGATAGTGTCCAACTTTCCTTGGGCTGCCGTCCTCTTTGGCTTCGTTTTCTATACCGCCCTTCTTTGCGTAACCTGTTTTTCTCCAATGCTCATTGCTTGGAAAGGAATGCCGCTTGGAAAAGCTTTCTTCTTCAGCCTCTTTGTCTGTTTGAAGAACGCCGGCGCTTTTATCGTTCTCGGACTTCTGCTGGCTTTAATCGCAACTTTCGGCACCACTTCCTTAAGTGCTTTGGGTGCAATCCTCGGCATTAATTCCGTCCTGGTCGTACTTTGGGGCCTTTTCATCACCTGTTGGTCCTATTGCACCCTTTGGCCTATTTGGTCCAGTATTTTCGGAGACCAAGACAGCCAAATCGTTTCTTAAACAAAATGAAACCATTTTCACTAATTTACGGTATTCGTTATTTGAAGAAATCAGTAAGCTTTACATAGATTTATTGGAGAAATTAATGCGTAAATTCTTACTAGGGGCCATCCTTTTATCAATGACAGGTTTGGCTTCTGCTGTGACTGTTGAAGATCTGACTTCCACTTCTTCTTGGATGCCTGCTACTGACTCAGTTCCGTCCTGCGACATTCCTGCGACTATCACTTTCAAAAAGAACGGTAAGCTCAATTCCGAACCTGGCTGCAACAGCCTTTTCGGTGATTATGTTATCGGCGATAACGACAAACTCGAATTCGTCAACATGGGAATGACGAGAAAGCTTTGCGCTAAACAGTATATGGACTTAGAAGCAAGCTTCACCGACCTTCTGAACAAAACCAAGTTCGCTAAGAAGGACGGTAAATATCTCATCTTGTTTGATGCGGATAAAAAAGAAATCGGACGTCTGGAGCCTGAGCGTTCCGGCTCCTGCAGCTAAATTTTTCTTAAAGAGCGAAGCCGGCGGCTTCGCTTTTCTTTAGTGTGCGGCTTCCCAATTCTCTCCCACACCAACCTCAGCAATTAATGGTACGTGCAATTCAGCAACTGAGGACATAATTTCCGGAAGTCTCTTCTTCACAACCTCCACTTCTTTATCCGGCACTTCCAGAATCAATTCGTCATGAACTTGGAGAACCAGCTTACTTTCTAAGTTTTCTTTTTGCAGCCAGTCTTGAACGGCAATCATTGCCATTTTGATGAGATCAGCGGCTGTTCCCTGCATCGGAGCATTAATAGCCGCGCGTTCAGCAGCTGCTTTTCTTGCGCCGGAAGCCTGCAGCTCCGGAATTTCCAATCTTCTTCCGAACACTGTCTGGATATATCCTTTTTCCAGGGCATGCCGTCGTGTATCCTCCATGTACTTGGATACTCCCGGATATCTTTGGAAATAACGGGCGATATAGTTCTTAGCATCATGGCGATCAATATTTAAATTCTTTGCTAACCCGAATGCACTCATGCCGTAGATCAAACCAAAATTAATCACCTTAGCTATTCTTCTTTGATCCGGGGTGACAGCTTCCAAAGGTTCGGAGAATACTTCCGCAGCTGTTGCCCTATGAATGTCTTGGTTTTTCTTAAATGCTTCGGTAAAACCTTTATCTCCTGATAAATGAGCCATGATTCTCAATTCGATCTGAGAGTAATCGGCACTGATAATTTTCTTCCCCGGGCCTGCGATAAAGGCTTCCCTCACCCTTCTTCCCTCCGGTGTCCTTACAGGAATATTCTGCAAGTTCGGATTAGTCGAAGACAATCTTCCGGTAACGGCCACCGCCTGTTCAAAGGTCGTATGAACCCTTCCATCTCGAGGAGAAATTTGAGTAGGCAACTTTTCAGTATAGGTAGAAATAAGTTTGGTCAGAGCACGGTATTCCAGCGCAATTTTGGCCAAAGGATAATCCAGTGCAAGTTCTGAAAGAACTTCTTCGCTTGTAGAATAATTTCCTGAAGCGGTCTTTTTCGGGGGTTTGCCGTTGATGAGAACTCCCAACTTATCAAAAAGAATCTCTCCGAGTTGTTTCGGACTAGCCAAATTAAATTTCTCTCCGGCAATAGTCTCTCCTTTCTTTGACAGTTCGGATGCTTTTGCTTGAAGTTCCGCTGTCTGCTTTGCCAATAACTGTTTATCGATCAACACACCGTTTTGTTCCATTCTGAACAAAACACGGCTCGTCGGCATTTCGATTTCACGGTATATCTTTTGAAGATTCGGATCCTTTTCTATCAGTCCGCAGAATAAATCGGATAAGTGTGCCCCGACGTATGAACGCTCCATCGCAAATTTTGCGCAAGACAAAGTATCTACTTCGCTAAAAGTTTTCTTTTTAACGCCCTTGCCCAATAGGACATCTTCGCTCTGCAGCTCAAACTTAAGCCAATTGTACGAAAGCTTTTCAATGTAATGGGTTCGATGAGCTTCCAGAACATAATTCTGAAGTAAGACGTCTTCTTTTATACCGTTGAACTCGATGCCTATGTCGGCCAAAACGTGTGCTATGTATTTAGCGTCATAGCAGCTCTTTTCAAAAGCCGGATCAGAAAGCCACGAACCGAATATTTGCGTAAACTCTTCAGGCGTAATACCTTGAGGATCAACCCAATTGGTACTCACCGGGACGAACCAGTTTTTACCTGTATTCCACCCGACTGCGATCCCGCGCAAAGTGTATGTAAAATCTTTGAAATCGGCTAGCACAAACAAGAAAGGAAGCTTGCCCTCTTTGCTCTGAGAACAAATCTCTTCAACAAGATGCTTTGCTTCTTCCGGAGATTCAATTGTTTGCTGAGAGAACTCTGCCAATTGAACTTCTTTCTCTGCCGAATTGGAAAAAAGATCCATTTCATCTGATGCCTCTTCGTCAGATTTCTTGGAATCTGTTTTAATTGAACCGCTCTTGGGCTCATCTTTCAGATCTTTGAGAAAAGCGCGAAATTCCAGGCGTTCATAAAGTTCTTTCAGAGCCGAAACATCTGGCTCTTTAATTTTTAGATCTTCCAATGAGTTAACTTGAGAAGAAATATCGGCATCCTGCTTGATTGTCACCAAAGCTTTAGCAACCGGCAAAAAGGCCAAAGACTCTCGAAGGTTGTCACCAATCTTCCCTTTTACCGCAGAAGCGTTCTCAATAATATTTTCCAAGGATCCATATTCTTCAAGCCACTTGGAAGCTGTTTTCTTACCGCATTTCGGAACGCCGGGCACATTATCAATTTTGTCCCCCATCAATGCGAGGTAATCAATAATTTGTTTTGGAGGTACACCGAATTTTTCCTTAACCCCTTCAATATCGAGCCAAGTATTTTCTGTACCCATCGTGTTAATCAAAACAACGTTTTCCGTGACAAGCTGAGCATAGTCTTTGTCTCCGGTCGCTATGACGACTTTACATCCCGCTTCTCCTGCAGACTTCGCAATTGTTCCGATAGTGTCATCTGCTTCGATACCGTCAACTTGAATCAGCGGAATACCTTGCTTTCTAACTGCATCAAAAACATCGGGAATTTGCAGCTTAAGATCTTCGGGGGTTTCTTCTCTATTGGCTTTATAGTCCGGATAAATATCGGAGCGGAAGGTTTTTCCTTTCGGGTCAAAAACGCAAGCCACATAGTCCGTAGGGACATCTCGTCTTAATGCCCTAAGCATCGAAAGAAAGCCTCTCGTGGCTCCGGTTGGATGCCCTGACTTCGTATTAAGAGGAGGCAGGGCAAAGAAAGCCCGGAAAAGAAAGTGCGATGCATCGATTAATAGTATTGTTTTGCTCATATGTTTTCCTTGCGGACTATTTAAGAGATAGTTCAAACTCGATCTGCATATATTAATAGTTCAAATCCTATTCACAATCTTCAAAGATTCATTTAGAGACAGGCCAAGATGAGCGGCTAGAAAAGGATTTGGTCGCCGGCAGAAACCATAATTGACATCCTCCTCTTCGTGAACGAAGAGGATTCCCTACCACCACTACAACAGCCGTAGCCTATTGTTG
>NZ_CABSJB010000032.1:0-31643 GCF_902477955.1 uncultured Turicimonas sp.
CTTTTCGGTAGTGTGCTAATTATAGCATATCACCCACCTTTTGTGCAGAGGTTCCTTAACTCTCTTAAGGACTCTTCTAGTTGCTTCAAACTAAAACTTGTTTGCGCCAGAGCATCTTTAATCTCATTCATAAGCCCTTTCTCCCACCCAATTTTCGTGAAAAGTTAAACATCGTTCAAGTTTTTCTCTGTAATCCGAAACAATCCGGTTATCCCGCTTGTTATCACACCAAGGGCAAACATAAAAATTACGGATGAAATTACCGTCTTTTCCTCTGGTATAGGCGTTCTGCACAAGAATTTCTTTCCCGCACTGACATTCTTCAATAAAGATATCTCCCTTTAAAACTCCCAATAGGGTGTAAAAAATCTCCCTTAAATTCGGGATCGAGTCCTTGAATTTCTCTGACTCGACGAAGCCGTCCAAGACCATTTGGCGGGCGAAAGCAAGAGATAAAAGATCTATTTGAATTGTTGTTCCCAGAGTCTTCTCGTCGGCGTTCGGGCTATTGCTAAGGTCAATTTTTAATTTGAACACCGGTCGGTTATTCATTTTTTCGGGCAATTTATCAAGAAGTCCCGTGACCATTTCTGACGACTCAAAGTATTTAAGAACTGTCGCAAAAATAAAACGTCTTTTATCGCGATAGACGGTTTCGTGGGAAAACAACCCTTTCGGCTTTTCTCTTGCCAACCGATATTTTGATGTTTGACAATTATCTCGAAGAAATTTGACAGAAATATCAGGAACGGCGTTTTTAATGATCTCGTTGTCATAGCCCAAGGAAAAAAGTTGAAGCGCCTCTGCCATAGACTCAAGAGAATCTACCCTTTCAACACTCGTATTTCTAACTGCTGTATTGGCCAATTTAACTATCCCTGAGAGGTTGCGAAAACGTGTTTTGGATCAAAGTAAGAGCTGCAAAGCCGGAAATAAATCTTCAAAACATCAAGACAATCGGCGACGTTCGCTCGATTATTTACGTTCCTAAGCCTGAACAGATAGGTAGAGAAATTCATGTAGCATTTGAGCGAATACCAGACTTCTTCGATGCTGTAAGAGCCACAGAGAATGTCTTGAACCATCCAATTTTCCAAACCAAATATTGAAGGGACAAACTCTGGGCAGGTGGAAATACTTTCCAAAACGGCAGACCAATACCTGTATTCCAGGCTCGGTTTTATGGTGACTTTGGGTTTGAAAGTTCTAAATTCCCGCACACCGTTATTGAAACTATGCCGATCAATAGGAGCAGGAACGAACCATGTTTTATACGGATCTGCGTAGCGAATCAGATCCTTAAACCCCTGTTCCGTTAGTTCTTCTGAAAAATACTTATAATCACCCTCTGTAATGAAACGGTGATCAATCCAAATTGATTCTTCGGGCCCCTCGTCCTTCCGAATCTTCTCATTCCGACATACGTCGAAAAAATCGTGATTGAGACTTTCGACTTGTGTCCGTATCTTTTTCCTAGCTTGTCTTAGTTTTTGAAGATCCATTTTGTTACCCTACTTCTGCCGGGAGAGTTGTTTGTATGTTTTTAGAACTTTCAAGGCATATCGCGCCTGACGGCCTGAATCGGACCAATTGTGGTATCTCCCTATGCCTGTTACTAAGTCGCCTGATGCTGAATCAAGTGCTTTTTTTAAGATTTTTGCACCCGTTCTCAAGTTGATTTCCGGGTCAAACATTTCCTTATGGTCAATCTTGTTAGAGTGCCAAAGTAAATTAACCTGCATCAGCCCGACATCAACTGATTTAATTCCCATCTTTTTTAATCTGGCAACTTCAATTTCCGCATCTTTCTTCGACGCAGCAAAAAAAGATCCTTGAGATGAACAGACGGCCCACGGCCAAGGTTGCTTTACTTTTTTATGGGCGGGTGCAAAACCGCTTTCACTGATTGAGACCGAATAAAGTAAAAGAGGATCCAGTCCTACTTCATTGGCAATTCTTTCGTAAATGCTTCCGGCGAGAAAATTAGAGGCAAAGCATGAGTTTGACAGAAGGATAAACGTCAAAATCAGCGTTTTTCTCATTTTTTTTCTCCTAGGACCGAATCTAACGATTCAATTCGTAACTCTTTCTTTACAAAACTTCGCAAGACTGAGTATATGCCCACGGAGAAAAAAATATTCGTAAAAATATAGGGTTAAATATCAATTTCCCCCTACTTACAACTTTTTGACCCAAACATCCTATTTTTCACCAAAACTATGTCCTGTTGGGTTAAAAATGCGATTAATTTTTGTCTCGGTAATTTCACTTACCTTTTTTTTGTTTTTCTTGATATTGTTGTTTTTATCGCAGTTCGAATGAATTTCGATACATTTTTTTAATTGAAATTCTTTGCTTTGATCGGATCAAACTTTAACCTTAAATAGAGCTTTTTCTCACGAATAACAGAACAAGGACTCAAAGGGATATCAGAAAGAGAAAATTCCTCTTCAATCGGTCTGAATATTTCATCCTTGATCGTGCTTAATGAGCGGCCTCTAACGTTTTGATAAAACAAGTCTTCCAGAATATCGCTTGTGAAGGAAATTTCCACTTCCGGACGGTCGAAATATGCCTCAAGTATTTGAAAATTCCTAGCATCAAACAGGGCCATTACGTTATTGACGCCAACCATGTACAGGAAATTTGATAGAAAAAATTTCGCGTTTGCACTCCTTACCCCGAAAAGATGAAACCATTTCCAAAAATAGAGTAGTTGGCGACACTCGTTAAAAAGAGCAGAGGACTGGGTAGTAAATTTAAAAGAGACTTGACCTCGTTTACTTCTATTCAATCCGGTAATACTTTGAAAGTGAACTCCACGAGTAAGAATGAGGGGTTTTTCTAAAAAAAGGAGGACTTGCTTCAAAGACGAGAAACTCCCTTGATAGCCTTCCAAGTTCCTGACATCACGCTCTCTGATGACAACAATACCTTTGTCGTCCGGTTGGAATTTCAAAAGAAGAAGACAATACAAGAAGGAACTGTTGGAAAATTTTTCATCTAACGCTCGAAAAATCACCAACAGCAATTCAAGCGGGAAGCCGGACAACTTAGTCTCCTCTAAAGCAATCGAGAATCAATTTTAAGGATTTATAGCGATCTTCATCCGGATTCCCAATAGCGCGAATTTCGCTCATGCACTCCTCTTCAGATATACCCGGTTTTCCCACCATTCTTCCGTAAACCCTAATGAGCCTCAGTGCTTCTTCCCCGGTAAAGCCTCCAAACGCGTTTGCGGATCTTTCCCTCAATTGACCGGAATAATATTCGTTCAAAAGATCAAGGACGAGATACTGAATCCTATGTTTTTCCGGAACAGGAAATATTTCAAATGAAGGGTACAGAGAGTCTTTGCTGTTTCGCCTTATTCTGGTTCTAAAGTTTCCCAGATCGAAACTTCGCGGATTGTTCTCGACGGATTCTTTATTAAATTCACACGATGCCTCCAAAGCTCGGATAATCCAGTCGGGTTTAGACAAATCCTCCCTATTCACCTTCATAAAAGAAGCTTGTCTTTGAGGGTGACCGCCCTCCAAATAACAATAAAGAATATGTGCTCCGATATGCGGATAACACAGTTTGTCCAACTGAAAGCAATTCAGCATCTCCCTACCGATTCGTGAGGTTTCGGCATAATTTCGAGCCAAAGTTCTCCTAGTTTTTTGACTCTCAGGATTTTCCGGACTTTTTTCGCTATTTTTAGCCAAACGGTCTATTGCAGACTTAGTGTAAGCAACAACCCAGCATTCATATAAATAAAGTCCTTTTTTATGAATGTTCTGAGAATCTTCCGCAAGTTTTTCGAATACTCTTTTTGCTTGCGATATTTGTCCTTCAGCAAAGCAGTATCGGGCGTAAATACCTTTCCCGGTATTAGTGCTCAACAGTTTTTCTCGGTCTGCACGAGTAAGTTTGAATTTGCTGTCTTCCGCAATTTTCTTTTGCAGTCTCAGCGCTGTCTCTACCAACTCGCAGTTCATGTCGTGAATCTCCCGTGCTATTTCATTCCCGAAAATTTTTACGGGGGAGTCACTCATCAAACTCAAAAAACCGAGATCCAGGCGTAGCGCTACGTTTTCCATGTCGAAGCTCTTCAATTTAGTATTTGAATCGTGGGAAAAGCTGAGGAACCGGCCGATCCTAGATAGACCGAAAGCCAATTTTTAAAACCTTTAGGCAAAGGCAAAATTACTGTAGGGAAAGAAATCTGTGATCCGGACTCCAACTTTTCCTTCAAATTCAGTGCGATCTCTGTTTCTTTTTCGTTCTCGGGGAAAACCAAAACGCACTTAACACCTTGCTCAGGATAATATCGGCCCAGATTCTCAGAAGTAAGAAGCGCTCTGGTTGATACGGACCTGAAAACGCTTGCAATTATCAAAGCAGATTCAAGCCTCACTGAAAGACAAACAACTTTTGACGAAGAGTTGAACTTTACGAATCCCGAAAAACCATTAGCCGTCTTCGTATGAAGAAAAGTCCAGCCGTTCGCAGCCTTTCCTGTGTACACACCCTTTGAATTGATGGTTGCACTCAGCACCCCTGTCAGTCGATTGGAATTGTCTTTTACAGCGAAAAGAAGTTGAGTGTCGTCCTTTTCCATCCGATACCTGAAGTTATCCAATATCGGATCCCCTACACAAAAATCAAGATTCCGCCGATTAAAAAACTTCTTAACCGCCTCTGAATCAATGAGAGAGGGGTCGTATTCAAAGGCGTTCTGCCAAACGGACAAAGGAGTCTGAGTGATGGCCATCAATTAACCTTAAGAAGCGGATAGAACAGGCTCAGGATGCTCACCGGCTTTTGCTTCCGAGTCCGATCCTTTTTGTGCAACCGACTTATCTTCAGAAATCGGTTCCTGCGGTGAATTGCTCAAAGCTTCTTTCTCTTTTTCCTGTAATATTTCAGATATCGGCTCTTCCTGTACTTCTTTTGCTTGTTCCGAAACCTCCGATGTTTCATCAGCCTCGGCAGATTTCTCTTCTTCGGCACGTCTCTGGGCCCGTCGTTCTTGTTTCAACCGTTCTTGTTCCTCTCGTTTTTTCATTCGTTCATCACGCTCTTCTCCAACTTCACGACGAGTTTTTGCGATAATGCGGGAAATATTCGACGCCATCGCACGAAAACTTTTTTCCCAGTTGGCTATAGCTTCAGCGCGTTTGACAGAACTTAATGATCCGGCGAGCCAAAGAGCTTCTACCTTCATGCAAATCCTATCGACCAGCAGTACAGCCTCGATAAGAGTCTTAAAAGACGGACAGGTACGATTCACTTCGACATCCTGCTTTGCGAACTCCACCTTCGGCAACTCTAAATTTTTAATCTGGTCGTTGATGGTTGCGAGCTGTTCTTGAGCTCGATTCTTGAGGTCACTCAAATCTTTATTGACAACATCTTCAACCGATTGAAATTCTTTAGCAGACATATTTCCTGCCAGCCTGTCTTGGAGCAAGCGCAAATCTGAAGACAGATGTGAACAAACATTCCAAATTCGGACACCGGTTCGAGTTTGAAGCGTAAATTTTTCGAGAATTACCGACCCCATAGGTACGGTAATACCTTGTGCGCGGTTCCGGTTTGCTGTCCGTCGTTGGCCGTTACTCGTACGAGCGCCTTTTTCTTCAGGCATATTTTTCTCCTGTAGTGATAGAGGATGAATTAAGCATCGGACGTTCAAGTCCTGCCTCTTTAATGTAATGAGCGAGAAAGGCGTCTCTTGTTGTAATTATCTTAAAAGCAACTCTTTTTCTGACGGTACAAAAAAAGTGACTTCGCCTCACCCTCCCGGACAGAAGACTCCGGCAATTGAGCAGAAAATTTGAGAATTTACAGTTAAACTCGTGGAGAAACATTCGATTCGTGCTGTTGCAACAAAACCAGGGAGTGGTTAAACCTGATTGATTACAATTGAGTCGAAGGAGATTTTTTATGAGAGAACTTCAACCGCTTCCTCTGGGTACATCTGATTTTTCGGCTTTGCGCAGCAGCGGACAGATATACGTTGACAAAACGGCGTTGGTTTATGAAATTGCCTCAAATCGTCAGAAGTTTTTTCTATCCCGTCCAAGGCGTTTTGGAAAATCCCTTTTGATTTCTACGTTTGAATCTCTCTTCAAGTACGGTCTCAGGGATTTCGAAGGATTGGTTATCGGAAAACTCTGGAAGGATAAAGGAACTTACCAAGTCGTTAGATTGGATTTTTCCAACTTAAAGGATTTTTCTACATTGGAGCAGTTCCGAATAGTTCTTGACCGATATTTAATGGATTTCATGCAAAGGAACTGTTTTGTCAGTCCTATACAGACAACAGAAGGTCTTCGGGCTTTTACAAATTGGTTGGCAGTCCAACAGAAAAATTCAGTTGTTTTACTGATTGACGAATACGACGCTCCCCTGACAACTTGTTTAAGTAATCCGAACTTATTTGAAGAAGTTAGGCGTTTGTTGGCAACTTTGTATGCTGCGGTTAAATCCAACGATGGAGTGATCCGTTTTTTCTTCATGACCGGCATCACCAAGTTCAACAAGACCAGCATTTTTTCTGAGCTGAATACTTTGACGGATATTTCGCTGGATGCTGACTTTGGAACGTTACTGGGATACACCGAAGAAGAGATACAACAATATTTCGGAAGCTATTTAGAAAGGGCGCAAGAAGTATTAGGACTCTCATATGACGAGTTGCTCACAGAATTGAGAAAAAACTACGACGGTTTCTGTTTTGATGAAGAAACCTCAAGCCATGTTTATGCCCCTTGGTCGGTACTGAATTTATTGAGCCGACCAAGAAAAGGCTTTCAAAATTACTGGTTTGAAAGCGGAGGCAGACCTTCAGCTCTGCTGCAATACCTAAAATCTCACGCTCTCAGAAACCCGGAGGAATACAACAAACAGCAGAGCATCGCTCTTAGTACACTGAGCAGTTCAGCAGACGCTAAAACTCTATCGGATCTTGGGCTTTTGACACAAGCAGGATATTTGACATTGAAGAAAGTTGTCGGCACAACCGCCTACTTGGGGTATCCCAATGAGGAAGTCAGATCTTCAATGGCACACCTTTACACAGAGTGTTTATTGGCAGGACGCACCGTTGAGCAGGTAGGGGCTGACAATATCGCTTATCGCCTTGCCGCAGAAAATGCAGAATCTGCGTTACACATTTTGAATCGTCTTTTCAGTTCAATTGACTATCAGCATTACCCGGTTAAGGATGAATCCTCCGTGAGAGCGTTCATTCAGGTATTTTTCTCGGGAGCAGGGTTAACTCCGATAGTTGAACAACATAACCACATGGGCAGAAGTGACCTGGAGGTAAGAGCCGGGAACCGCTATTGGGTAATGGAGTTTAAAGTGTGCAGAAAAGGACAATCCTCTAAGTCACTGTTGCAGGAAGCTGTAGAGCAGGTATGCCAAAACGAATATGGGAAGCAGGTTGAAACAGGAGAACTGATTCGAGTTGCTCTGGTTTTCTCTCAGGAAAAAAGAAAATTCGTTGAAATGGCAGTGTGTTAAGTTTTGACGAGAACATCGGTACACACCGAAAGAGGCTGCCGATTGAATTCAGCAGTCCCTCTCTTACGCAGCCTTAAAAGCTGAAGCGGTACTTAGTGATCGTACCATCCAAGGGTACCGATGGAGGATCTACCAAAAACTCGGCTTAAACAGTACTGACCAATTAATCAAGATCATCCGACAAGAATGGCTCTATTGAAGTTAAGGTACCGGAAAAAGATTTTCCTGGGGAGAGGGGCACCAGGTGTGCGTTGTGATAAGGGAAGAGTTTTCTTACCCTCCTTTGGAGGTAAGTCTGACGTGAAAGTCCGGCAGTTAGCTTCGCCGGACCTTTTTGTTTTTCCCGAGTTTGATAGTTGTTACAAAATACTAGAGTGTTACCACTGATATCCCACGCCAACAGAACCACCGAAATGGCCCTGGGAGTTGGCACTGCCTGTGGCTTTCATTACCCATTTGCCGTTATCTGTAATATGAGAAACACCAAGAGCATAACCGCTCTGGCCTCGATAAACACCACCTGACATAGCCATCATGCTTTTTCCGGGTAAGTATGCTTGAGGCAAACCAGCCGTGGCAATTGCCATAGCAATACCGGCCTGTGCTTCTTTTTCTACAGTGTCGATTTTACTAAGTAGAGATCTGTTCATTGAGTCTACTTTTTTGTTCATTGAATCAAATTGTTGAGCCATATTTTGATTCAATTGAGACATATCTGCACTGACAGAATTCTGAATTTTTTCATTGACAAGTTTGAGCTGTGCGATATTAACTGCGTCCGTGTCTTCGGTACCCGCTGCAACATTAGTAATTTGCCGTGTTCCGTCGCCGTTGCCGACAGAGACTTCCCCGTAGGTAGATTTCCAAGTAGAACTCTGTTTTTGCTCTTCTGTGATAGATGTTCCTTCAGGCACATAGCCTTGAGAGCCTGCTCCGCGAGAAGTTTCAGAATGAGAACCCAAAGCGATACTGTTGTCTGCATTTGCTGCTGAACTTGCACCGATAGCTAAACTTCTATTACCTGCTGCGGTTGCGAATGAGCTGATCGCTACTGCATGGTCTCCTGACGCCTCGGCACCAACACCGTGTGCAATTGATCGGAAGCCGCTAGCTGTTGCAGACCAGCCCTGTGCAATAGCTCCTTCGCCTGATGCAGCAGAGCCGTATCCAAGTACAGCACTGTAATTGCCGGAAGCTGAAGAATAGCCGCCAAGTACGACGCTGGATTGACCGGCAGATTGAGAGCGAAATCCAACTGCTACACTTTGGTTTCCGTTTGGAATACCGTTGATACCATTATTATCGGAATTGAGGTAAGAACCAATTGCTACTGAGTAATCTCCCGTTGTCCAGGAGGTATTGCCAACCGAGGTAGAACCGTACCCCGTAGAATGAGTTTCCGTACCTAAAGCAGTTGAATACGTGCTTTCGGCTTTTGCGTTGTAGCCAAACGAAGATGAATACATGGCGTTAGCTACTGAACTATCTCCGTATGAAGTATTATCTCCCGCTATCGCCCCCCCCCTGTGTAGCATCTATGAAAGAAATTACCAGGGTACTTAGAGTCAAGAAAACTAGTTTCTTTTTCATATTTACTCCTTGAGAATGATTGCCCTGTCCATATACCGACAGCCTTTTTCATTTTACTTTCTTGCAAGATGACTTTCAATCCTGTGACTTTTCCTCGCCTTCACAAACTTAAGGAATCTCTGCACAAAAGGTGGGTAATGTGATATTATTGGCACACTAATGAAAGGTAAGACTATGAAGATAAAAGCTTCCTCCTTCGCTGATTTATTCGCTAAAACCTCCCCGCAACCGGACAGTGAGGAACAAAGTTCCCTGAGACTTTAGATCGCCTCACCCCTTGGCAAATTGGTTATATTACCGAGGTTCCTCAATGCTCAAAACAAAGAAAACTCCCCGTGATCGGGCATTCTTTCCAACAGAATTTCCGCGTGTTTCTCGTGTCCCTGAAGGGATTTCTCCCGAGGCTTTTCATTTAAATCGGGAATTTCTTTCCGTTGTCATGCTGAGATATATGAAGGAGATATGGTACTCTGTTTGGTATTGGGTGAAATAGCTACTCGAAATACGGATCTGATTCGTCCTGAAAGAAATGACTACAACCGGCCTAACGCACCCCAACGACAATATCTCCCTTGCAATGCTCTCTCAATAGAGAAGGTTACGGGAATTCCGCGTGAAACTGTTCGCAGAAAAATTGCGAAGCTTCTTGATCTGGGCTGGATCGAAAAGACTCCGGATGATATGTATATTATTTCAGACAAATCAAAAGAGGTATTTGCCGCATTTGATGATGCTCAATTATTTGACTTTGTTAATACGGTTCATCAAATAGCAAAAATAATAAAAGAAAAAGGCTGAAACAAAACTCGGAATAATCGAGTTTTGAAACAGCCTTTTCTTTTTCACTACAGGAATTAGAGGAGATAGCCTTCCGGCTTGTAACTTGCCGAAGAAACCATTTCCAACCTCTCCTTATCATCGCTCCACATACTCAAGCGAGTCATGGTATCGATGACAAAATCACGCAACGAAATTTGTTGCGCATCCCAATCATCCGTTGATTGAACAACGGAAGCCAAAGGCGTTACCTCATTCCGTAAAGTCGTAAGTTCGGGGTACTCATAACTCCAACGTCCGAGGCTCGTACAAATAGTACGAACCTTTGGGTAAACAAGGTTAAACCGCCCTTCACTTAGATATTCCAAAACTTCCGAGGCTCTTATCGCGTTAAGATCTTTTATCACGCTTAGAGCATCCCTACTGCTAAAAGTGGTCGTCCATCTTCTGAATTTGCAGTGTTTGACGAGATGCTCAGCAAGGTTTTGCTCTTCCGTCAGTGACAAAAAACTTGATGCCTCGAATAACAGATCTATGAATTTCTTTTTCTGTTTATCAAGAAAGTGCTCGACCTTCTTGATATTAAATTCAGTCGTCAAATAACAACTGTTTCCATCAAAGAAATCTCCTTTTTGTCGCATGAAGTCAAAAACTTGATTTCGATGCGTGCGGAGATCTGTAAGCGCTGCCGTCGGAATGTTTTTTTCTCGAACTATAAAACCAGAATCACTGGTTTGAACAGTCCCGTTCGGGAGGCTGTAGCTCAACAACACCAAAAATACCATTTCAGGTGCTCCTGTTAAAAAGGGGCACCTTCCCCTTGGGGTCAATGCCCCAAGGGGTTGGTAATCAGTGATACTGGACATAATCGAGGTCGATTATGTCTCCCGTTTCACCGTCTTGGATAAAAACCAAGCGCCAGGAAGCACTCACGCTAATGGCGTACTTCCTGTTGCTCAATTTATGTTTCCTCTTTTCTAAAATCTCATGAATCTGACGAGATCTTTTGAGAAGAGGCAACGGAACGCAGATCAACTCGATCAAAATATGAACAAGTTTTTCCGCGTCCGCGCTCCGGATTCCGGAAGTGTCACCCGTTTGGATGAACTTCTTTAATCCCTTATGCCGGACGGAACGTATTCTCATACACCCGCCTTAGCATTTGTCTTGGCTCTGCGAAAAGCATTCAAAACGGTAAGATTGTCGTTTATCAGATTTGCCAGAGCCTTTAGAACGGGGTCGTCAACCATCGGAATATCCGGCGGATTGTCAATCCCGATAAAAAACAACTCACGCATTTCATGACTTTGATCATGCAGTGCTTCAACTGCCAAATCCACCGGTAAAGCGGCAAATTCTTCAAGTTGCTTTCGCTGTAATTCAACGTACTTTCTCACTTCTTTGTAGTCCATGGTGAACTCCATAAAAAAGCGAGACTTTGCCCCTGCGGGACAAAGCCCCGCAGGGTTAAAAATCAAAGATCAGATCGGAAATGAATCAGGTCCGAACATCAAAAGATGATCGTTCCAGTCAACTCCCCGTTGGTCTTCTTTTAGGTTTTCGTCAGGCAAAAACACGAAAGCCCGGATTCCCGAGGCTTTCAATCTTTGCTTGAGTTTGTTTGCGGCTTCCTGTCCTGTAAAGGACTTATCCTTATCGGCAAATATGCAGACGGTTTTAACGGTTGAGGGGATCTCAATCGTTTCCAGTCCGTGGGCACTAATTGCCGACCAGCAGGGAAAGCCGGTAGCAGTTACAACTGACAGCGCAGTTTCGATACCCTCTGCAACGCAAAGAACATCAGAGGGCGCGTTTCCAAGACGTATGGCGCAACCGTTGACGCTTCGGTCAAAGGGAATTGGCATCAGTTTTTTCGGGCAGGAAACAGAAGCTTTTTTTCCTTCTTGCGTGAGAAAAGTTCGATGCAGCGTAATTGCCGCACCGTTCTTATCCCTTACAAGAGCTATAAAGCCCGGGAAACTGGTGACCTTTCCATCCTCATCGACGTAACTCATCTGGGCTACGTACCGAAGATCAGACAAATTGATCGGATTAAATTCAGCTTCTCTAATTCCTCTGTTACGAAGATAAAGAGCTGCCGGATTATTTCCGCTCAAAGACAGCGGTTCCGAGCTTTTCCAAAGCGCCCTCATTTGAAGACGCCTTTTTTCCAAGACTGCCGCTTTCTTCTCTTCTTCAGCCCGAATTTCTTCGGGGCTGGGAAGGCGTCGAGCAGACCAAAGAGTTTTTGTAAACTCTTTGCCTTTGGAATTAATCGCCTTTTGTTTTGCAACAAGCGTTAATTCGGCGGAGTCTCCGACTTTTAAACCGGCCAGTTCACAGGCACGTTTCAGATCCGCACCCCAATGGACAGAGCCGTCGGTAAAGCGAATCAGAAAACAATCCCTTCCGTTTCGAAGCTTCGTCATTCCGATAAATCGAATTTCCCCGGAAAACTTGGAACCTTCAGTTTCCGTTGAAATTATTTGAGCTGATGAATAATCAAGGCGCAAAAAAGCGCCCACTTTATTTACCGTCTCATTGAATGACCAGCCCGTAACCCATTGCAACAGTGCAAAACCGTCGTTATAAGCTCCGCAGGTATTGCAAATACCAGCCCCGGTTTCCTCCCAGTGTGGAAAAAGCCGAAATCCGTCTGTTCCGCCGTGTACGGGACAACTAACATGGTTTGGTGCCCTGTCCACAGCTTCATTTAGCTGAGGTGCCAAGGCGCCGAAGATCTCGCGCCAATGTCCCTTAGCCGCTTCTTTTACAACATGAATCTGATAACTCATAAGTTATCCTCCAAAAAAGAAGCAAGGGAACCCGCAAGGGTTTAACCCTTGCAGGTTGAAAATATGGCCGAAAAAATCAGCCGTTCCACGCGGTTTCAATCACAAGAAAATCTTGTAAAGATTGAGTCCGCACGTCTCTAGGCACAAAGGAGTGAACGTGATAGATCCGATAACTTGGACTCTATTAACTCTTGTTCATCCAAAATGTCTCTGATTCGATATGGGGCACCGTTACTTCCATGTCCGTTCGGGCCAATCCAGAGAAAAGTCTCGTAGTCCGGATCGAAACCCTCGTAACTTTCCTGAACCTTTTTGCAAAGGTCCTCAAAGCCGCGAACATCTTCGATTTCCAGGGAATAATCTCTGGTTAACGAAAAAAGGGGAACAAACGTTGCCGTGACAGAAGAGTTTTCCAGAGAAAAAACAACCTCCCAATCGGAATTGGAATGTATCGCTCTCCACTGTTTTGCTGAAAACATCTTTCTAATAGAATTTTTCATAAAAGCATCTCCAAAGAAAAAGGGGATGCTCTACCCTTACAGGGAAAGTATCCCCGTTAGGGTTTAAAAATCGGTTAGGCTGTTTTAAGTTCGTAGATTGTTCGGAAGTCCTCGTCTTTGTACTTAAAGTCTGGGTATTCTTCCAATGCAAACTTTACGGCCTCTTCTTCATCCAAGAACCATCCGTGGCGGCAAAAATCATCGGATTCAGGCCCGCAGACTTCAAATAAGTCTCCGTTGATGGCCTTCTCAATGATGTCTGCCTCCATCTTGAGCCTCTTCAGAACCTCTTCTTCCGTTACAGCCTCTCCCGGTTTCCAAAGAAAAGCTGCGGCATCCTTTTGGGAAACAAATGCAATGTTTCCTTTAAAAGAATCCCATTTGTCCATAAAAGTGAACCCGGAAAAAGATTGAAACCGAAACCAATAACCTGAATGGCTTCCGCTGTTGATTTCGAACAAAAACAAACCGTTCTTACGAGCGTGTCTGATTCGATTGCGAATCTTTTCGACGGATGACACATCCACCCCCATCCAATTTGCAACATCCGGATGCAAGCAATAAAACTTAAATCCGCTTGAACTTAAATATTCAACAGATTCTTTTAAAGCTTCATCGGGAAAGTCGCAATAATCGACAGTAACGGATTCAGAGTGTGACCGATTGAAAAACGTTAGCATTTGAGTCTCCTCATAAAAATGCGGAGACTTCTCCCCTGCGGGAAAAATCCCCACAAGGGTTAAAAAATAAAAAACAGTTTCTAGTCTTCAGGCAATAGAACCTCAGCCGGCCAAGATTTTGAAGTGTTGTACAGAATCACTCCGTATCCGTAGCCGTCTTTTCGACAGCCGGCCAGAAAATCCGCCAATTCGTGGGTTAGATTCACGAAGTTGGCAGACCCGAAATATCTGAGTGATTCAAACAGGCCGAACGCACTTTGGACAGACTCGAAAGTAAGTCCCAAACAGGTCTGACCGTACATACATCTGCCGGAATAAGAAGCGTCAATGCCGATGTCACCCGAACTTTCCTCTGCAGCAGAAACCAGAAATTCGGCCAACTCAACAGAAATTGCATTACTCATATAAATCTCCGAAAAAAATGCGGAGACTTCCCCCTCGCGGGGATTGTCCCCGCAAGGGTAAAAAGAAAAAGCTTGAAGGTTTCCCCTCTAGCTAAGTTGAAACTTCCGATACTTTCCTTCTCTTCAAATGCTAGGAATGACGAAAAGCATCGGTTAATACAACAATGAATCTCTATTTTTTGGACTTGGTAAAGCACCACAGAGTGAATCCAAGAGCCAATGCCAGAAATAGTGCATCAAAACACCAAAATACGGCCGTCATTTAATCACCCTTAAGTTAGTTAGTACCAATGATACCAATGCAAACATAACTGCGGACAAACCCGCCAAAAATGCTGTTTGCCCTTCAGACTGAAAGGCTGCAATAAGGAAAGTCGCAACGGCAGCTTTTTCTGTCATATCCGACATCCTCTTTACAGTCCTGTCAAAGTCAAACTCAAAGTGACAATTATGGATAATTTTGAATCTCCTTAAAAAAGGGGAGACTCTCCCCTCACGGGGAAAATCCCCGCAAGGGTTAAAAATTAAAAGCGGTTTAGCCGCCTTTGTATGCAGTTGTCAGTTAAGTTCTTCTTCCTCACATATACACTAGCCAGCCGAATTCACCGGCTGATTGACGTAGATGTCTTGAGGCAAGATTCACAAATATCTTCATGCCCGAACGACCGAGATTGGCGGTTCGGAAACGGTTTAATGTTTCCTGATAAGCACCAATTTCATCGAAACGGAGATGAGGTCCCAACAACAAAGCAGTAAACAAAAGCAGTACAGACACTATGCCGCCTTTGCATTCAAACATTTCGATTCTTATTTTCATAAGAATCTTTGAAACAAGTCTCATGATTAATATTCCTAAAAATGCAGAGACTTTTCCTCCTGCGAGGAAAAATCCCCACAGGGTTGATGATTTCAAACGTTAAGAAATAGCTGGGGCTGGCTTTGTACGCCGACCAAATCCTCAAAAGGAGTACAGTTCCAGCTTTCCGAATAGCCTGCTTCACAGGCTTCCGCAAATTGACTTCTCTTTTCTTTTAGATAAGACATCAAAAAAGCAATATCCAGGTCGTCCGTGTACCACTTGATTTCGCGGCAAACAAAAACGGACCAGGTTTCTCCCTTCTCCTCGACCGTCTCAGCCAATTCGAAGCAATCCAAAAGCTTGGATTCGGGGAATTCTTTCTTAAATATCTTCTCTAAGGTTTCGTAATCTTCTTTACTGATCACGAATGCAACGTCACTTCTAACTCCCATAATGAATCTCCAAAAAAAATCGGAGATCTTTCCCCTTACGGGGAAAAATCCCCGTAAGGGTTGGGCGGAGCGCCCCGCTTATTAGGCGGGGCATAACTTACGTTACCTCAGACGCTTCAAAAATATCATCAGTAACAAGAGGAAAAGAAACAACTCCTTCCCGTCACTAAGCGATATAATCAAGTCCAAGGAGACGTTAACTATGTTGATGTCCATAGCGTCTCTCCCAGAAGCCCCCGAGTGCAAATCGGGGGTTTTGTTTATCTGCCGGTTGCCCGGGCCCTTGTATAAAACCTCAAAACAAATTTTGAATTTGAGAGGTTTTAGGAAATCAAGGACGGAGAGCGTTATGAAAACCAGACGCTCCAAAAATTAAAACGCACAGCCTCAGTTATGCAGCGCAATCCTCAAGCATCAGCTTTTTAGCAAGAGAAAAAACCGCACCCGGTAATCTCGAGATAGATTCAACACACTCAAAATTTTTACCAAAAAACATTGGCAGGTTTCCTTCTGTTTTTATTCCGATAGCGCCGGTTCTTATACCGTCTTTATCGAAACTTGCTCTTAGCTTTTCAACTTCAGAATCAGCTTCACTAAACATACCGTCTGTGATAACAAGTACAATTTTTTTATCGGCCTCTTGTGTTGCAAGGACACTTCTCACCTCTTCCATCGCAGTGACGAAAGGGGTATAGCCGAATGTGCTTAAACCTTGAATGATAGAAGCAAATGTACGAGGCTTTTCACCCAAAGGAACGACGGTAACACGGCCGGTATCCTTGGTAATGGCCGGAAATGCTGAAAGCTGGGCTTTAGTTTGGGGAATCCTGTCAAGAGTCTCCAACAAAGCATAAGCGGCAATCTTCGCCATTTGTGCGTCATCTTTCGTCATTGAACCTGAGCGATCCAAAAGAATATGAACAATCGTTCTTTTAGATTTGAGCAGGATTGGACTCCGAAAAATGCGCATATCCCAAGTTGACAACTTATTTAAATTGCCAAAATCCAGTCTTCTACCGTTTCTACCGTTTCCGAGGTTTTGCATACTTTGAGTCTGAATCAAGCTTTCCAAACCGCGACGTAACCCTTGCGTCAGCCCTAATGCCTTTTGTCTAAACAAATTTGTTGACTCAGGACTAGAACTTCTAAGAGTGTCTTTTATGCGTGCAGCGGATTCATTTGCAAGCATAATCGCCGGGCGCTTGTGTTCGGTCGAAAACTTTTCCGCAGATTGGACAGCCAGTTGTTTGAACTTTCTGCTTATATCCAACGGTGTATCTTCGATCACCTCAATTTTATGTTTACCGGACTTGGGCTTATCGGAGTTTTGCGCCCCAGACTTACCTGCCTCCTTAGAAGATCGAGCAGAATCGGATTTCTTCTCCTCTGCTCTTTCTTTTTTGTCGGTTTCGTACAAGTCCAGCAGTTTTTGAGCCAGTTCACCAATTTTGAGTGTGGTGTCCGCCGAAGCGAACTCTTTCGTCAAAAGAGCTTCAGCTCTGGCTTTCAAGCCCGGAAGACGGGTTTCCAGGATATTGCCCAAAACACTTTCAAGGTTTGTGAACTTGGGAAAGAAAATTGAAAGTTTGGTTTTAATAAACATCATTGCCCAAACCAGCATTAGGGTAACGTTGTTTAACCTTTCGTATTCCCAACCTTCCACACTTTTCAAATGTGCCTTATTAAGGAGGTAAATAGCTCCGAAGAAATTCTTACAAGTAATTTCCTCAATCCTGCAATCTTCCAGCATATTCGTTGCACTGAAAAGATTTGCCAGACCAGTCGGCGGAAGAGACCTAAAGTCTGTAAGGCGAACATGAGCGCATTCATGGATGAGAAACCCCAAAAATACCTCTTTGTCACCTAACGTCGATTCTTCCGACAAAATAGGTAGAACTATGGTTGAACCGTCAGTATGAGGTACTGCGTTTCCTTCAAAGCAAACATTTACTCCAAACTTATCAGCCAAAGATTTAGCTGTGATTGGTAAGCTGCGTATAAACGCAGCAGTTGCAGCATTAGCCATTGCCATCTCCAAAAGAAAAGCGGAGACAGCCGTCCCTTGCGGGGAGGTGTCCCCGCAGGGTTAAATTTAATTAAGGGTCTTTCGCCTGAAGGCAAAAAACATTGAGTAAGAAGGATTGTTGCTATTTGATTCCAAATCTAAGAAACCAGCAGAACGATAAAATTCGGCTGCTCTGCTATTTTTAGGTTGAACATAAACACCATGCGATGCAACAGGTGATTCTTCAGCCAAAAGTAAGGCAGAATTGAGTAGGTAATGCCCTACTCGCTTTCCTTGGATTTTTATATCAACAGCCAGTCTCCCTAATAGGGTTACAGGAATATGGGTATAACCGCTTCTTATTTTCATAGCCGACAGCAATGTCCTGCTAATACAAAAAGAAGATAAGGTGAAATACCCTAATGGAATTTGATCAAGAGGATCGTCCGTCAAAACATAGCAAGAACAATCTCTGTTTCTCACACATTGAGACGCATAGCATCTGAAAAATGTGTTTAGATTCTCTTCCCCGCAATCAAATAGATCTCTATTGTGTTGTCTATTTAATGGAAGAAGTTTCATCAAAACTCCTTAAACAACCTGAAATGTCTATAGGATTTTTCTCAGCGTGCAACCTTTTATTGGCTTCTTCAAATAATTCAGGAGTCATAATTGCTTTGAGAATTTTTTCTTGGACTTCGACTGGAACAGGCATCTCCTTAAAAGATACATTTTTAAATCTTTCCAGAACAGAAAGAGTTTTTTCAGTAACAGCCGCTGCTATGAAGTTCTTCACAGTTTGACCGCTCATTGCTGATGCCTCTTTCATAAGTTGAAAAGTATGTTCAGGTAATGCGCTTTCAATCCTTTTTTGCATATTAATTTCTCCCGAATATTTCCCGTATATTTTACGAAAAATAGTCGGATAGAACATTTGTCTGTTTAACATTTTGTATGTCTCTAAAATCCAGAGACTTCAACCCCTTACGGAGCCGAAGCCCCGTAGGGTTGAAAAACAAGATCAGAACCAAAAAGTAGCAGGTTCCTCTTTAGCCTTTTCAGGTTTCGGAGAAACCGGTTCCGGAGACTTCAGTGTCAGAGGTTCGGCAGATACAACCACAAAGTGATCAGAATCTCCGCCCCTTTTTGCAATTTCTTCACGAAGAAGATCCGCTACAGAATCTTCAGACTTAACTTCTTGTTTCGTCACTTCAGAAGTTTCTTCAGCTACAGCCGATTCCAAAGGAATGTCCATAGAATTGGAAACTTCTTCTTTTTCCGTTACTTCCGCCTGAGAAGATTGATTATCAACTCCCTCAAACAGAGGCATACCTTCATCCGTATCAGGCGTTGTCTCCTGAACGGGTGTTGCGGATTGCTCGGGTTGATTGGATTGTTCGGATTCAGGAATATAAGAACCAACTAAAGAACTTATATTCGATTTTCCGCTGATAATGTCTTCTGTAAGTTTCTGGGATGACAAAATTGTCATCAAACCAAATAAACGCCAGTAGTCGGAACCTCTTAATTTGCCCTTCGAAGGAAGCAGTTTCGCCTCGCTGTGAATCATCCTGCGAAGCGAACGGATTTCAGGATTCAAAAACTCCAAGGAATGAAGTTTTTTCATCATTCTGAAAATGACTGCTTTAGCCTTTTGAGTAACTTCCTCGCTTCCGGTAATGGAAGTTGAAAGATATTTCGCGGCTTCTTCTCGAATTCCTTCAAGAAGCACACCGTAAAGACCTTCAACCTCTCTTTCGAGACTTTCGGTTTCACCTTCGAGAGGTGTAACCTTGTTCACCACATAGCCGGCCTTGAATCTGCTCCTCACGTCTTCAACAGATTTTTTATCCGTCAGAAGATTCTGAGCATACTTGGGGTTCTTCTCGCGCCAGTCCTCAAAGTACCTTTCTACGTTCGCACAAAGATTATCAATCTCTGTTTTGAATTGTTGGACATAATCGTCCAGCAAGGGTTTCAATTCATCGAGCTTTGAAAGCTCTATTGCGAAACCACCGAGAAAAGGCAACCCAATTGAACCGCATTCCTTGCGGAAGTTGTCTCTTAGGTTGCGAAACACATTGAGGTGTTGCTTATCAATTAGAGCTTTTCGCCCTAAAGACGCAAACTCAGAATCAGGAAGTTCACCGCCCTGACCGATTATAAAATCGGTGGCTTTAAGAACGGTTTCGCCAGTCCAAATTCTGAACTGCGGAGTGATAACTGCAATTCTCTGGAGTTTGTCGAGAGAAGTAAGTTTTGTGTTTTCCATGATTATTTCCTTAATAAGAAAAAAAACACGGAGACACCAATCCCCCGCGAGGAACGATGTCCCCGCAGGGTTAATAAAAAACTGAAAAAAAGAAAGAAGAAATTTCGGTTTCTTCAGAACCAGAAAGCTCCTGTTCCGGAGATTTCGAAATCGTCTAAATCTTCCGAAAAATGAGTTTGATCCGAATCTCTAAGTCGTTCGCGGTCGTTAAACACCAACTCCCGCGTTTCCGTTGGAGAAGGTTTTACGTTCCATCTCGACTCAGATTTCGGCATTACACAAGCTTTAAACACGTCCTCTGTTATCGGAATTTCTTTCTGCATCAGGTATTTCAAAACTTTGGAACACGATACCGAAGATGACGGTCTCGAAGGTTCTTTAGTGATTAAAACACCCGCGTAGTCGGCATAGGAATAAAACTCGCCGATCATGCCCAGAAGTTCCGTTTTAGCTTGTTCTTTCTGACTTCTGTACTTTCTTTCAAGAGAAACTGCTTCAAGATAACGTTCCGCAGCGTCCCTCCATAAAGCTTCATCCTCAGCCGATTTTGGCAACCAGCCGGTTTTATCTCTCGGAGGTCTCTTTTCAAGTACAGCCTTGAAGAACTCTTCCCCTTTCTGCTTTATTTCGTTGATGACGTTCTCATCTCGGGCGATTTCAAACTCTATCAACTCGTCTCCGTCCAAAAAAACCAGATGAGCCAAGAGTGAACCTGAAACCATAAGCTGATGTTGTACTTGGATGAAATATCTTTTGTACGCATCGCTGTTTTCCCGCCGGATTTTCACATCCATAATCGTGATGCCGTCCGGATACGGACATTTAATTTCCAAGACTTCCCCGTTGGTTGTGTAACCGTCAAGTGAAGCCCTGAAAATAGGGTTGGCATCCGATTCCACGCATAGCGGAGAAGCAATATCACCATGTTTGAGTTCCCAAAGGGAACGGGCATAGTCTTCATGCTCCACACCCCAACGCACCGCCGGTATGTCGGATAAGTCAGTCGGCTCCTTTAATCCGGTTTTTTCTGCCCAAAGCTCAATGGAGTTTTGTTCAGGAACAAGACCGAAAAGAACAGGACTGTCGGTGGCAGTGACGCCAAGTTTGCGCCACTGTTTCCACTCATCCGTGCGTTGGTCAAGATCGACCACGCGCATATTGCCTCCTTAGATTCCTTCCAAACCTTCTTCCGAGGGCAGGTAGAAATCATCTTCTGAAGCATTTTCTGCGGTTGCGACTGAGGGTGCCGTCACTTCAATAACTTGAGAACTTTCTGCCGCCTCAATGACTTGAGGAGGGTTAAGTTTCAACTGAAGTAGACGACGGGCCTCTTCTCTTTGCGCAGGGTTGATTTGGACATCGACCCAAGCCATCGGATCGAAGCCCTGCACGTTTTTAGAGCGAACGACGGCTTGTGTTATCTGGCGTTCTAGCAATTCTTTGCTCAGAACAGGATAAACAGAAGCTTGCGCTCTTCGAACCTTCGATTCATTTGTCTGTACGGGATTTGTCTGTACGGGCAATGACTCATCCATCTCCCGCTCCGCATCCTCATCGGAAATACCCGACACACCGAAAGCGTATCGAATAGCCTGAATCATCGTCTTATGCTCAAGCATACGACGCGGATGTTTTTTCCACGGACCTGTATCCATGAACACTTCAGACAAATACTCCCGGTGCTTAATGGGAAGATCAAGACCTTCTTTCTTTATGGTGACTTCACACCATTGAGGAAGAGCTTCCTTGCCCATAACCATCGAACCGTCGGGACCAAAGGTTGTTTCAAAACCTCTGAACGTAGGCTGGCGGTGCATAATTTTCAACCAACCGTCAATACTGACGAGAGGCATAATGGCTCCGTTCTTATTTCTGAAAGCGTAAATTTCCTTCAAAAAAGGATTGAGACCATATTCATTTGCAACGACGGCCAACGCAAGCAACTCCTCGCTTGAAATTTCTCCGTCAGTTTGTCGAAAGCAAGTTTGTTTCAGAGCTTTTGCCAATTTACCTGGCTCTACTCCGAATCTTGCAGCAAGCTGACCCATTAACTTCGCACCGTTTAAAGGTGTTCCGTCAATTCCGGAATTCAAGTTCGGCACTGCCGGGGTTTGAACAGTTGTAGCAGTTGATACCAAATCAGACATATCTATCTCCATAAAAGAAAAAACGGAGACAGATTTCCCCTGCGAGGAAATCTATCCCCGCAGGGTTTGAATTAAGAGAGAATTGGACTAATCAAGCCACTTCCCGCCTAATATGCTCATGCAAATGCTAAAAACAGCGGTTTGCTCCGCAGCACTTAAGCGATTTGCATAACAAAGTTTTAAAGCATCCTTTACAGGATTCTGCGAACCTGCATAATCTTGCATAAGTTCTGTCCAGAAGCACAAACAACGAGTGCTCATAGGAGCCGTTAACTCTCCTTCTATATAAGACTTGCGAATTTTGTTCGCGCACCTTACAAGCCCGGTCAAAATCTGCGAAGAGATGTTTGAGAAGAGCTTTTTTAGAAGAACGGTTTCGATTCCTTCGGACAAATAATCCACACGCATCAGTCTGTACCGGTCCATCGCAGCGACGTTTTGAGAAAGGACGCCTGTGTAAGAACCGGTTTCGTCTCCGTTGCCCGCCGAATTAGCGGTAACAACGACACGAAACATGGGATGCGGTTGGATTTGCTCTCCTCCGTTCTGAGTAATGGTTAAAGGTCTCCCTTCAAGCACATCATTCAGACCGGAAAGTTGAGCCGGATCGCATAAATCGACCTCGTTTAACAGAAGAATACCGCCTGATTTCATAGCACGGGCCAAAGGACCGTAAATGAATTTCACGGAGGGTTGTTCTCCCGGTTTTGAGATAACCATTGGTCGTCCCACGAGATCGTCAAATTCCATCCTGCTGTTGCAGGTAATGGAGTACACAGGATAGTTCAAACGGCCCGCAAGTTCCGTAATAACGGAAGTCTTGCCGGAGCCGGTCGGACCGGCCAGCCAAAGAGCGTGTCCGTGAGGACGTGCCAAAAACAGCGCGACATCTCGGAACAGGCTTTTTGTGAAGACGTAATCCTTGTGAACCATTGGAACCATCGGATTCTGAGAAGGTTCAAAACCTTCCAAAGAAAACTTTTCGGGCAATTTAATAAATTTCCCCGAAGTTTCGTCCAACAATTCCGGAAAATCGGATCCTGTATAAAGTTTAGTTTGTAGCATAGTTGCTGTCTCCATAAGAAAAAACGGAGACAGCGACCCTGACGGGGAACTATCCCCGCGAGGGTTAATAATTTGTTGAAAGAAGCTCTTAAAGCTTCTTTTCAGATTTTTGAACTGCCATTGACTCCTTCATGCAGAAAAGGTGCGATTAAAAACAAAATCACGCCTACTCTACTTTTTCAGATCTTTTTCGTCAGGCAGGTACTTAGAAACAAAAAAAAGAATCATGCCGAGCACGAAAATAATCGTGGCGACCGTGAACAATACGCTCATTCGATTCTCCTTATTACGTAACCAAGAACAAGTATGTAAAGCATGATACCGAAAAGCTTACAAATCTCGATTATGGTCAAAGATTGCTGAAGGAAAATGCCGACAGCACACCCAGCAATTATCATCAAATTTATGCGCGGAGACCCCTGCTTTCAGGCAGGGGAAGAAGCGCCTCCTGTTTTTGTTAAGTAAAAAAGTTTGAGACGGATACTCTCAAGTTCCGCCTCCTCTCGATCTTTCGACCGGTTGTGATCCTTCGCCAATGTTGGAAGGGGTTTCGTGCCGACAGCACCGCTCCTACCTCCCAGAGCTTTTAACCATCGGCCGCAGAGCGCGGGACTAGGATCGGCATCCCGCGGTGCCTAGATTCTCAACCAACGTAGACCGCCAAACGACGGCCTGAGGCTAGTCAACTAGAGGCTTTTTCAAGCCTCGGCCTTTAGGCCGAGGTAGTTGACAGAAAAAGCTCCATAAAGGCGCAGCCTTTCCCCTGCGGGGACAAGCCCCGCTAGGGTTTCAGAAAAAACTAGAAAAGTTCTTCGTCTTCAGAAGAAGTCTGAGGCCGTGTCTGGGCAGGAACCGGAGCTTTACGCTGGGGTTGACTGCGAGACTGTGGCTGTTGAGTTTCTTTTGAGGAAGACGAAAGAATCTGGAATTGATCAGCAACTATGTTGCAGAACATTCCTTTTTCCGTCTTTCGGTAATCGAGACTGCCGACAACCATAACCAAGCAACCTTTTTCGAGTTTTTCAATTATTTTTTCAGCATTTCCAAAAACCGTAACGTTGTGCCAAACGGCTTTGTGAGTCCAGGCACCGTTTTCTTTGACGGATGATTCAGTTACAACGGAACAAGTTAAAAACTTGCTTCCGGAAGCGGAAGAACGCATATCCAAACTACCGATACGACCGACCAAAGTAACTGCATTTAAGCTTTTGTAGTTAAGCATAATTAACGCCTCCATAAGCGTAGAAAAATCCTTTGAAGGCGCAAAACCTTCCCTTGCGGGGAGTTCTGCCCCGTCAGAGGAGGTTAAAAAGGGCGGATGCCCATCGAAAAAAATCAATGAAAAACTTCCGAAGGAAGAATCTCAAAGATCAAGGTCAAATACGGGTACGCGCACAGCTTGTTAAGCCGGATGCCCGTGTAGAAGAAAACAACAGGAAAGCGCACAGCCGATGAAAGCCGGATTCCCGTTAACTGAAAAAGACGGAAAAGCGCACAGTCTGTGAAGACCGGATTTCCGTGAGTATCAAAACAAAAGATTGTTTCGACAAAAGTCCAACAACGCACGCGATGACCTGCCAAGGTCAAGGGGTTTGTCGGGATAAAAAGGAGGAATAAACCTCCCGTTACCGCATCTCGGGCTGGGAGACTCGGGCCGAAATCACGCGATCGGCGCGCCAAGTGGCAAATGCCACAAGTGGAAGGTACAAAAAATCAACCCGAAGGTTGATTCAATATGAAATCGGCAGACGCAACTTCCCCGTAATGAAAGATCACCAAATGGCCGCCTATGCGACTCATTCCTCTTTCCGGCGAGTTACGGTTTCAGCTTCCTTACCGCGTAACGCAGATTGTCTTTCAAATCCGCAACCATAGCCTGAAGCAGGGCCGATAACATGGTCTGCACGACCAAGAAATTCAGGAACACCAGTTCCGTGCTCGTTAATCTAGCACAAAACAAAAACTGAGCCAATTACATTTGCGGGAATTTTTTTTCTGACACGAAACTCAATGGTTTCGTCTAATTTCGCAGCAGGAGAAGAAATTCAAAAGCTTATCTTAGAGACATAACCTCAATTTAATATGGAGAAGTTGTGACTAACGTAAGCATCTTAAAGAGAGTTGCATTTATATGTTTTTCTGCACTTTTCGCAGGAAACGTATTTGCAGCAGCCTCAGTCAATGATCGTCCTGACACCTCCTCTTCTTTTTATGAAAATTCGGAAGACGGTTGGTTCTGGTACAAGGACGAAAAGGAAGAGCCGAAAAAGCCTGAACAACTTAAAAAACAGACGCCCAGTCCTCAGGAACAACTGAAGAATGCAGAAAATCCCGAAAAGGCTTTCTCAGTTGCTTGGTTGCGAAAGAACATTCCGCGATATCTGGACTTAGCAATTGACAATCCGACTCCTGAGAACGTCCGGGCCTTTCTTCTAATCCAGAGAATAATGTTGGATAAGGCAGAAAACTTCTCTCAAGCGGTACAGGCGCAAGTCGTCGGAGATGTTTTGATTGACGAAAGCGCCAGACGTGGTTTTTCCACAGTCGCGGCAAACACGCTCAATGCAAAAGGAACGGAAGAAGCCAGAAAACTTATTGCATCCTTGAGCGATAAGGTCGGGATCTTTTTCTTCTTCTCATCAACTTGTTCATACTGCAAAGCCCAAATTCCAATCTTGGGATACTTTGCCAAACGCTATGACATTGCCATCATGGGAGTCTCCGTAGATGGAATCGGCTTCCAAACCCAAGACGGCAAAGATCCTTTTCCTTGGAAACCGGATGCGGGACTTGCGCAAAAGCTGGGCCTAAGCCAGGTTCCTGCCCTCGTTCTTGTAACGCCAAAAGGTGATGCAGAGCCGATATCTCAAGGAATTCTTTCTCTCAACGAAATCGAGCAAAGAATACTTTTGGTCTCCAAACGCAAGGGTTGGATAAAGGAAGAAGAGTTCGAAAAAACCCGTCCTATGGTTGAAGGCATGAGGAATGATCTTTCCAAAGCGCTTCAGACCTCCTCTCCCTTATCCGAACAGAAATTAAGAAGCTATCAGGAGGCTGACGGTTTCATTCCTCCCGACAGATTGGTTCCGCTGGTCACAATGCGAGCCAAGGTTACCAATAGCGACATGAGCACGGTAAAGAGCCTCAAAAATGCAGAAAAAGCGGTCAATGAAATGAAGTCTGTCGCAGAAACTTCCAGGAAAAAATAGGTTGTTCTTATGAGAATCAAATCTTTAGTGTTAGCCACAGCCCTGGCGTGTTCCTGTGTGATCCAGCCAGCAAATGCCGGAATTCAAGGGACAATGGAATCAATTTTCAACAGCATGACCAACACCAGCAAACCGGGCGTTTACGAAGGCATTCGTAGAGGCGTCGTAACGGGTGGCGGATTAAGCATTCACAATCGTATAGTCAGTTCCAACCTCCTATCAATTGCTCCTCCCGATTGGAGAGGCGGATGCGGTGGCATCGACTTTTTCGGCGGGAGCTTTTCTTTTATCAATGCGGATCAATTTGTCCAGCTCATGCGCGCTATTGCGGCCAATGCTGCCGGCTACGCTTTTTCGATTGCCATTGATACCATCAGTGCGCAAATCGGTCTGAATATCAAAAACCTTGTACATGAAATTCAACAGTGGGTTCGCCTTCTGAACAATTCTTGTGAAGCAGCTATGGTTATTGTTGACGGCGTGGCCGGCCAAGGACCGCATTGGCAGAATTTCAAAACAAGAGTCGAGAGAATTGCCACATCCAAAGGCACCTCAAGTGACGACTATGCAGCAAAAACCATTGACGATTCGATAGGAGACACACTCACTATCGAAGAAACCAAGAGAAAGCTGGGCAATATTGTTTATCGGTCTATGGTTGAGCAAAATGCCACAACATGGTTCCCCGGCGGGGACAAGGATTCCATTGAAGAGATGATGTCCTTGTTCGGAACAATTATTGTCAAAGAGGGCAATAAAGTTGACGGTAAGACTAATGTGGAAGTCGAGTACAAACCGGGGATTTTGAAATTCAAATCTCTTGTGGAAGGCGGAAACAATCTTACGGTTTATAAATGCGCCTCCTATGAAAGCGGAATTGGCGACCTAGAGAAAGGTTGTGTAGAAATGATCCCGCAAGACGGACGCACCATCATTTCTCTTAAAGAAAGATTTGAAGACATCCTCTTAGGCAACACTTACCGCACAACAGGAGTACCGGGCGGTATCGTTGTGAAATTTAACGACCCTAAGAACGGAGAATTAACAGCTCAGGAACAAAACCTCTTAGCCCATATCGGCCCCTCTTTTGGGGTGCCGATTCAAAAACTTTCCATCTTAGATCCAAGCATCGCGGCCTTATATATTCAAGAGGTTCTTCCGATCATCACCGTAGAAGTTTTATACGACATGACTAAACAGCTTGGAAATTCGGTTCGAGAAGCAGTACAGCAAACAGATTCTTCCTACTCATCTGAAGCACTCAAACAAATTGAGGAGAATGAACGAAGCATAAGGGCCGAAGTCGAGGACTTAAGAAAACAATACGGAACGATTTCCGAAGCTCTTAAACGTTATGAAACTTTCAAGAATAATCTTCCCGATCCGCAGGGAGACTCCGCCAAGACAGACGCTCCTATCGGCTCATTCCCGATCAGAATGAATTAACCCGCAAGGAGGCATCTATGTTGGAATTTTCAATGTACAGCATCGGAAGCGGACGATTCTTACGGGAAGTCTTTAATGCCGTTGCAATGCTCACGGGAACCGGAGATTTCATCAAGGCTGTTGCAATCGCAATGTTGTTTTCAGTTATCGTCGTCTGTCTTCAGGCAGTTTTACGGGGCGGACGAAGTATTGCATGGGAGCACGTCCTTTTAGGATTCATTCTTTTTGGAATTTGTTTCGGATCTCCGTCAAGAGTCATTGTAGAGGACGTATATACCAACGATGTGTACACCGTCGATAACGTGCCTTTGGGAGTTGCAGCTTCAGGCTCCATGATTTCAAAAGTTGGCTATGGCCTGACAGTGTTGTTTGAAACCGGGTTTGGCACAGCAAACCGAGTTACTGATCTTCCGTACCTTAGTTCTCTTAAGTATTTAGTTATTGCGGATCAGGACGCCAGTTCCGGATTTATGCTTGATGGGCTAAGTACGGAGACGGGAGTTGATGTGCGAGCCAGTCTGGGGGCTTACATTAAATACTGCACAGTCCCTGCTCTGAGAATAGCGAAAAAAGATAGAGCTTCCGCCTCCCAAATGAATGTGCAGGATCTGCTTAAATACGGAAGCGAGGACAACGTTAAAGGTTCCGTGATTTACTATTGGGGAAACGGAGGAAACAACAAAAAAGAAGTAACCTGTAAAGAAGCATACACAGAGCTTAATACTGACGTTTTCTCGAAAATTACAAACGATAATGTCAGCAGCATCCTGAATAATTCCCTCCAAAGCATGAATTCAGGTTCAACACCAAACTATCAACTAACTATCAATGATGCCTTTACGTATTTGGATGTTTCCACCCAAGAACAACAGAACTTTGCTCTTGCTTCGATAATTACTCCTATCTTCCAATACGCCTATCAACATTTTTATACGCGATCCGCGGCACTGGCGGACACTATGGTCGCGCAGGCTCTCCAACAAAGAAATTATCAATGGGTTTCTGAACAAAGTCTTTGGGCCACTGTCGTCATGCCGTTGATGACATTTTTCGAAGGTTTCGTTTATGCCATAACGCCCTTCTGTGCAATGCTTTTCTTTTATGGAATGTTTGGGTTGGGTTTGATCGGTAAGTATCTGCAAACCTTATTTTGGATCAATTTGTGGATGCCGATTATGGCAATCTGCAACCTCTACATATCCTTATCAGTCAATGGTCAGCTTCAAGGCTTAAATCTGGGAAGTATGGACGGTGTGTCCACTGCTATTTCCACTCTGCAAAACCAAATCGCCACAGGCGGGATGCTTATGACCGCAACGCCGTTGCTTGCACTGATGGTTGTGACCGGAAGTACCTACGCCTTTACAACGCTCGCGAGCAGACTTAACGGTGGAGACCATATTGACGAAAAGGTTATGGCTCCCAGCTCAGTAAAAGTTGGAGATGTGTTCGACCAACAGGCTTTCCAGCAAGCCAATCGTGGTGCAGGACATCTTTCAACAGGCAAGCAAGGAATTTATGAAACCATATCTTTTGGTCAGAACGTGGGTTCTATGATTTCCAGCAGCGATCAAACCCTCAATTCAAAGATGTCCAGCTTCATGAAATCTTTATCGAATAACAAATCATTGGTTGAGGCGATAGGGAAAACTCAATCATTTGTTGACAGTGCAACAGATGGTTTTATGGATGCCTTCAACCACTTGAATGCAAGTGATCAGGCAAGAGTCGTCCAAGACATTAATGCCGGAAAGCTCACCACGTCATTCGGTCTGGAAGGAGGAATAACGGCGACCTTGGATCCTACCAGAATTGCAGAGCTAGGCAAGATGGGTGCCGCTAAGCTGGGACTTGGCGGTAAAGCAGGTACAAACATTGGATTTAGTGATCAGCTAAGTTCTGCAAACTCTTCAAGCTATAGAAAAGCACTTCAGAAGGGAATACAAATGAACTTTGCAAAATCCCTTGCTTCTGCCGATGCCAGTCAATTCGCTAAGCAAAATAGCAAGGGAGATATTTCTTCAATCCAAAAAGCAGCGGGAGAGGTAGATCAAGCCGTTCAAAATTTTACTTCAGCGCAATCTTTAGCAAACAGCTTGAACGGTTCTTATTCTGCTCCGTCGAACGTATTTGCAAAACAAATCATCGACACGATAGACGGAGGTGGAACCGAAGGACGAAATATGTTCGAGGCTCTTACACAAGGCGAAGCTTTATTAGATTCAAACGCCGTAAGACAACGCATGACAACTATGATGTCGGCTTCAGGTGGTTATTTAGATGCCAGACAAGCAAGAGTTGCAGCAACCCTTGAGCTTCTTTCAGGCGGTACCGACATTAACCAGCAACAGGCACTCTGCACCATAGGAGCAGCAGTTGGAAAGAACCAAGTCACGCTTGGGGAGTATGCACGTTATGCCGGAACGCTAAGGGATCCCGTCTCGCCCAACTCCATTGGAACAGTCGAGTATGGTCAGGGTGAATTTGCCGAACATAAGAAAGCGGCTCAAACCACTGTACTTTCAACCGTCCCTAATGTAAACGTCAAAGAGAAAAGTGATAAAGCATCCTCAGATGTCGAGGGAGAGGCCAGCATTCTCACTCGGGGCGCCCACAACATTGCAGATGGTTTAAGGAAACTTACGAATTTTTAAAAAAAAAGCAAAACCGAAGCACTACGTCCCAAATGGACTAGTGCAAAGGTTTTAGCTCTTTCGCGAGTTATTCTAAGAAAAAAGGAGAAAAAGATGATTGTAGGTTTTGTATTGTTCATTGGCCTAATGGCAACAATGTTTATTATCTACTTCCCTCCTTCAGACAAAGAGATTGCTTCGTATCAAGCAAGATTAAAAAAAGAATTAGAGGAAAAAGAACATGGGATTCTTAAAGATTGACCAGCTCGATGAGTTGTATCTCATAGGAATATTTTTGGCGGTTTTTTATTGTTTCCTCAATTACAAGTTGCTCTCCCTAAGAGACGACTTACATTATTTTTCTTGGAGAAGAAAAGCTCTGAATTACTATTACAGAGGAAAACTGCTCAACGAAGCGACTCAAAACATAGAGTTGTTGAAGCAAAAGAGGAACCGGCAATATCAAACAATTAGAACTCTTAAGATTCAAATTTCGAAACTAGAATCGGGAGGCCAATAATGCAGATGGATCTTAGTTCTTTATTCGCCCTTGGCCTTTTCATCGCAATAGAGGGATTAGTTCTGTTTTACCTAAAAAAGGATATTGAGATCCTTAAAAGCAATAAAAAAACCTTCGCCAATTCGTCTCCCGAAGAAAGAATTGAGTTGTTTCTCTATTCAAAAAAAGACGAAGAAACCCTAGAACTTGAAAAAAAACTTCAGAAGCAAATTGCCTCCAACGATAGATACATTAAACGGTTAAAAAATCGTTTACAGAAGTCCCAGAAAACCTCCAAAAATGGGAAGCGTTGTGCAAGTCAGATTTGAACCTGTAGCTAACTTGGGAATTTGGCGGGTCACTTGGAGAAACAATGATCAAGAAAGAAGGAATATCGGCTGCCTAGAATAGACGGGCCAAATGGTTTTGTTTTTAAACCTTCTTATTCTTTTATTCTCGATAGTGATCCGTTATTTTATTTTTCGTTTTCCCGTTTTGCCAAAAATGCTTTGAAGATATCGAAAACGCATTAAATTAATTCGTTGCTAATTTCCCAGCAAGTGATCCTATTGAAAATAGTAAATAAAAATATTAGGAACCTGGAAAAAATTTTCGGTAGCCCGTTAATCTACATCGACTACCGAAACAGAAATTTCACCATCTAACTACGAACTGTATTTAGATATCTCCTCCACCTTGATGTTTTAATTCTCCCGCCATTTTGTAGATTACTTCTTAGACCTCCTCATGCGTCTAGTTGATAGCTTTCTCCATATATTTCTGCCCAATGTAACTAAGGAAGCTCTGTAAAATGCTTGATTCTTCCCAATGGCCTTTAGAGACTTAATTTTC